>NZ_JBBKXE010000073.1:0-14784 GCF_037969335.1 Hyphomonas sp.
GTGGCGCCATCCTGGAAGGCCCGCTCCTTCCCCAGGATTGCTGTATACCTGGCCTCCTGCGCATGGACAGCCACATGTTCGTAAAGCAGCGCCTCCTTGGTGCCCGAGCGCATGGCCGATGCGAGCGACCAGAAGGCGATGCCGAGAAAATAAAGAGAGACGTGCCCGTCCGCGAAAATCCAGATGACGAAACAGGCACCCTTCACGAGCGGCGAGAGGACCAGCAATCGGCGTCGGTCTATCATGTCACCGAGCAAGCCGGCCGGAATCTCGAACACGATTATGCAGCCGGCCCAGAAGGCAAGGAGCGCGCCGATGACTTCAGGCGAGACGCCCTTCCGCTGGAAATAGGCGGGGAAGATCGCATAGCCGAAGATGAAATCATAACAGATGACATGGAGGTAGTAGAAGAAGAGCGTCCAGCGAAATGAGGATTGGGCCATCCGGTTTCTCCCTGCCGCCTTACAGTCTCGTTGACCCATCGCTTCAAACTGCGCGCGAAAATATGCATGCACCTTCTTGAGAGCAGCTTGGAGGCGGTGCGTCATGTGAGCGAAAACGCCTCAGCCAAAAAAGTGCTAGATATTTATCAGTGATTGGATTGTCGCTGACCTGTCATCTTCATGGACTAGAGAATGCTTTTTTAGCGAGCGCGCAGATTGTCTAACCCCAGACTCAGTCTCCTCCAAAAGACCGGCTATGCCTCGGGAAACCTTGGCAAGAGCGTGGTTTGGTCGACGCTGGAATACTTCTTTCTGTTCTTCCTGACCGAGCTCTGGGGCGTGACCCCTGCGGTTGCCGGGCTTGTCATTCTGGGGGCCTTTATATGGGATGCCATCAGTGATCCCCTGCTTGGTTTCATTGCCGATCGATCAGCGTCGCCGATGGGAAAGTATGGGCCCTTTCTTGTTTTTGGTGCGCCCCTGTGCGCCGCATCATTCTCGCTCATCTTTGTCCATCCGGGCCTCGGCCCTGCCGGCATGGCCTGGTATGCTCTGGCGACGGGTATTGCATTTCGAACCTGCTATACGATTTGCGACGTGCCACATAATGCGTTGATGGCCCGCATCAGCGAGAATAGTCGCGATGCATCCTTGCTCTCGGGTTTGCGTTTCTTCTTCAGCTCCCTAGGGGCACTCGCCGTTTCTATCTCGGCAGCCTCCCTGTTCGCGTCCGGTGATGCCGTTGCCCAGATGTCCCAGTTCCGTATTTTCGCCCTTGTGGCCGGGGTAATTTACGTACTCGCCATGTGGACAGCGTGGTGGTCGACGCGTGATCTTGATCGTCAGTTTCCGAATGCCAGCAGGGAATTCTCCTTCCTGCAATCTGTCAGGGGGATCAGGCAGAATGGCCAGCTTCGGCTCCTGCTCGCGATTGCCTTCTGCCAGGTCGTCAGCATCCCCGTATTCACGAAAAGCCTGGCCTATTATGCGAAGTACGAACTGGGCACTGAAGCGTGGATCAGTGCAGCCCTGACCGTCATGACCCTGACACAAGCCTTGTCCATGGCGGGATGGACCTGTCTTGGGCGCCGCTGGCAAAAGCGCTCGGCCCTGATGCTTGCCTACTCCGGCATTATTGCAGCAGCGCTCGCTTTTGCGGTCACGAGCCGCCATGGCGCGGGGATGCTGCCTGCGATGGCGCTGGCCGGTGTCGCGGTCGGTGGCATCAACATGCTTTTATGGGCCCTCCTGCCGGATGCCATCAATCATGGGGAGCACCAGACGGGTATACGGGTCGAAGCCTTGTCCACCTCGCTGTTCCTGTTCGTCCTCAAATCGGGCATTGGGCTTGGGTCGCTGCTACTCGGAAGCTTGCTGGCGTGGTCGGGGCTCGAGCCGGGGCAGGTGCCAGATCAAAGCTTCAATCTACGGCTCATTTTCATGATGACTTGCATTCCCGCCATTGGCGCGCTCCTGTGCATGATCTTGCTGTCACGGTGGCGACTCGTTCATGACGACATTGAAGACCATGCACGGCGTCAGGCTGCCTGACGCGGGCTTGACGGCACTTGAAACGCGGAGGTGTCAGAGAAAGAATGTGTCCTTGAAGGCAATCGCGGCCGCGCCCATTGCGGTCGCGTCGCCGCTGGTCGTACGCGCGACCAGCTTTGGTTCCGGGCGCCCCAGACCGCGCCTTACAAAATTGTTCAACCGGATATGCGGTATCAACCGTTCAGCCAGAGCTGGTGGCATCGAACCGCCGAACACAATCGCGCCTGGGTCTGCCACGGCGCATATTGCCGAGCAGACCAGCGACAATTGCGGTACGACATGCACAATCCAGGCATCGACACCCGGCCAGTCAGGATCGAAAGCGTCCAGCATTTCCGACAGGCTTTCGAACTGGGGGCCTCCGCGGTCTGAAATCATCGTCCGCAAAAGCTCGAGTGTCGGGCGCTCGTCATGCTTTTCGGGCGGCAGAATGGCGCCAAATTCGCCTGCATTACCAAACTCGCCTCGGAAAGGGCGGCCATCGACAACAAGGCCTCCCCCAAAACCGGTCGTGAAATAGAGGTAAGCGAAAGTATTGGCCCATGCGCCAACGCCGACGAGGCTCTCGCCAACAGCCGCAGCGTTGCCGTCATTGTCGACCCAGACCGGCAATTGGAAGGCGTCCGAAAATAGTTTTTCCAGATCGACCAGTGCAAAATCCTCGAGCGCCGGTACGGGATTCATCAAGCGCCCTTTTCCCACGAAGAAGCCTGAAAAGGCGATACCGAAGGCAAATATCCGCTCTGGCGGCACGGCCCCGGACTCAATCGCTCTCGCGAGCAGCTTCCGGCATGCAGCGATGACGCTTTCCCGCGTCACCGTTCTAAGGATGAGCCTCTCACTGAAGACTGCGACACCTTGAAAATCCATGACGACGACCGAGAGGGCGTCGGTCATTATCGACAGGCCGATAGCATACGCCGCTGAAGGGGTAAGGCTGAGAGCAACTGACGGTTGGCCGCGGCCACTGATCACGCGGTCGCCAAAACTGACCAGGCCGCGTTGCTCCAGTGTTTCGGTGAGTCGGGAGACCGATTGGGCGCTCAGATCCAGCTCGTGCATGATTCTCGAGCGTGTCTCGCCAGGATTTCGTCGTATCCAGTCCAGCACACGGCGCTCGTTCGGGCTGGCAACCTGATCCGTCAGCTTGCGCAAGAAATCCCGTGGAATCATACTCTTGCTTTGCAAATCGGGCTCCCTGAAGGCTTGGTTCAAAGGGCCTTCGTTTGGCAGCGAAGTCAATGTATTAAAAACTTCACTGTGAGTGAAGTAATAGCCGTTGCATATAGCGCTCGGAAGCGACGGAGGGGCCGGCGCGGAATGAGGGCAGTTGAAATGAAATATTCCATCGTATTGCGAACGGGTGTGGCGCTCGCCGCCATTTGGGCTGGCATGCCAGGTCAGCTGGCCCTGGCTCAGGGGGCGGGTGACGATGACACCGTCGTGCTCGACAAGGTCATGGTCGTTGGGGAAAAGGCGCGCAATGCGGCCGCCATCGAGGCCAAGAAAAATACACTGGCCATCTACGACAGTGTCAGCACCGACGACATTGGCAAACTCCCGGATTTGAACGTGCCCGATGCGTTTCGCCGGGTACCCGGCGTCACCGCGATCTTCGATGAGGATGAAGGGCGTTTCGTTACGGCGCGCGGCCTGCCCACCAGCTACAATTACACAACGATTGACGGGTTTGCCCTCGCCACAGCTGGCGCCTTTGGCGACGGATCGCGGGATGTCAATCTGGAGACAATCCCGTCCTCCTCGGTACGCCGCCTGGAGGTTTACAAGACATTCACACCCGACATCGATGCCGGCGCCATAGGCGGATATTTCAACCTGGTGACCAAGTCGGCCTATGATTTTCCAGACAATACGTTCATCGCGGACGGGGCTTTGACCTATTACACCTTTGACGATGTGCCGGATGATAACTCCTTCACCGGAGACAATCTGGACAACCAGTTAGGCGGGCGCGCGCAGTTCACGGCAACGCAGCTTTTCGGTGCGTCGGACCAGTTCGGTCTCGTTCTCTCCGGCTCCTACCAGCGAAAAACGCGTGACGAGGAAAAAGTCATTCCGGACAGCTATAATTTCCTGGGCGATGATTCCAATAATGACGGCCTCGGCGACATCGCCGTGCCGTCGCAGTATCGGTGGTATGTCTACACAAACCGCGCCGAGCGCTATGGCGCCAGCGCAAAACTGGAATGGCGCCCGGACGCTGTAACAGAGATCGCATTCAATAATTTCCTCTATATCAGCCAGGAAAACGAGACACGGTCCGGACACCAGATCAGGGGCATCTCTGCATCTGACATCACGATGGACACAGCCACATCGGGCAGCTTTACGGACGCACAGGGCGAAATTACCGTCACCTCCTATCCGCTCGATTACCGGTACACGGGACATACGCTATCTGGCGCGCGCGACATCGACAACGGCGCGCAACTCACGGGCGGTGTCGGATTCTCAACGGCCCTGATGAACGATACGTTCCCGGAGTTCTTCGCAAGGACGCAGGCAAACCGTCCCGAGCTTGGCGGTACATACGACCTTTCCGGTGACTATCCGACCATTACCGTCAACGATCCGGCCTATTGGTCTGATCCGCAGAATTATGCCGTGAACCTTCACCGGGAGCGCACGCGTGATACGTCCGAAACGCTCTGGGATGCCAAGCTAGACTATGCCTACAATCCCGATGGCAGTGACCTTGGGTGGGGATATGCTGTCGGGAGCGAATATCGTTCACTCCTTCGCAAGAACGACACCAACATGACCATGTACGCCAGCGGATATGTGGTGGGCGACATCGGTGTCGATAACCAGACCGGCTACACCGCTCGGGGAAGGGACGTTCCGTTCTTTTTCATCGACTACGACAAGGTCAAGGACCTTGGCGATCTTACCGTTGACGAGATCTCCACGATTGAGAATTCTATCAACTCGGACTTCAAGTATGGAGAAGATATCTTTGCTGCCTATGCCAAGGCGGCTTATGGTGGCGAGAACTGGGCGATCGTGGGCGGCCTTCGCTATGACGATGTTTCCAGCACGGCCCGCAATTACCAGCGTATTGGCGGCCTTGGCCTCGATACCTATGAGCTCGTCAATACGTCCGGCGGGTATGACAATATCCTGCCATCCATCATGGCCAGCTTTGAGCCCTCAGAAGGCCTCCGCTTCAAAGCCGCGGCGAGCCAGACGCTGGCTCGCCCTGCGCCAGGCGATATTGCAAAAACCGCTGTCCTGAGCGCCGACGGGACTTCACTCAGCCGTGGCAACCCGGATCTGCAACCGCGCTTGGCAAACAATTTCGATCTCGGGGCGGAGTATTACTTTGATGAGGGCAACAGTCTCCTTTCGATAGGCCTATTCTACAAGGATATCTCTGACGAGATCGTGACTCGTGTCAGCGAGATCGCAATGGATGGACAGGCACTCCGTATCACCCAGCCGGTGAATGCCGAAAGCGCCGAGGTAAAGGGCATTGAACTTGCCTTGATCAAGAACAATTTCGACAACCTTCCGTCCTCATTTCCTGATGTGCTGCGAAACTTCGGTGTAAGCGCAAACCTCACCTGGACCGATGCGAGGATCGTCCTGGACAGCGAGAGCCAGCCGGTGTCCGAAGTGGATTATTTGTTGGATCAGCCTGAATGGTTCGGCAATGCTTCCATTTTCTACGAATGGGACGAAGGGTCAGAGGCGCGCCTCGCCTATACCTATCAGAGCGATTATCATGATGCGGTCTCGGCCAGCCCGGCGTCGCAGGCCGGTTGGGAAGGCGCCAAAAGTCTCGATTTCTCTCTGCGCAAGCACCTGACCGACATGTTCAGCCTGACTTTCGAAGCGCGAAACATTACTGATGAGAACCGTATCCGACTTACGGGACCGGGACTCGGTCTCCTCAGGGAAGATGTCGAGTTCGGCAAGAGCTTCTATTTTGGCGTTTCCTACAAGCGCTAGTCACTAAAAATGATCTCAATACCTATGGCCCGGCCGGCAATCTCTTGGCCGGGCTATTTCGGGTCACACTCATTCATGCATGCAAAGGATACGTTTTCCATGCTCACTCATTGCTTTCCAGCACTCTTCCTTTCGCTGACAGCCCTCGTCGGATGTCAATCACCTGCATCAAGCGTAGCCGGATACCAGGACCTGGCGCCGGTCAGGGTCAAGGTTGTCGCTCACCGTGGGTGTCTTGACGCGGCGCCGGAGAATTCGCTCCCAGCCATCCTCAACTGTTCCTCTGCAGGTGTGGATATCGTCGAGACCGATGTGAGGCAGACGCAGGAAGGGGCCCTTGTCATCATGCACGATGATACCGTGGATCGCATGACAAATGGTGAGGGTCTGGTAACCGAGATTAGCCAGAGTGAATTCAGCGCCCTGAAACTCAGATCCCGTCACGGCGGGGCGAATGTGTCGGTTACCGATTTGTCCCCACCAACCCTGGCTGAGCTTCTGGAATCCAAACCGCAAACGCTGGTCGTCAATCTGGATGTAAAGGATGTAGCAGCCTATCCAGCCGTCAACACAATGCTACGGAAGTTGGGGCAGGGGGCCTCGATCATCCTGAAGACGTCGATGTCGCCGGATGGGACAGCCTATCATGATTTCATGTCCATTGGCGGCGCCGCTTTCATGCCCGTCATTCGTCAATGTGTGGACGAGGCCCGACCGACGCCTCAAATCTATTGCGCTCGCAATGCGCAGGATATTGAGAAAGATTTCGCCGGGCTGAATCTCTTTGGCTATGAGCTTATCTTTCGCGACGAGGCGTTTCTCAGGCAGGTTGCCGATGCGACACGCGGAAGCGGGCTTGAAATTTGGGTAAACCTCTTGGCCCCTGAGCATGCTGCGGGTCATACTGACAGTCTTGCCCTTGAAGATCCCGATGCCCATTGGGGCCGTATTGCGGATCTTGGCGCCACGATCATGCAAACTGACTATCCCGAAGCCATGCGGGCCTATCTTGATCAACGTGCTGCGGGTGCTCAGCCGTAATAGACACCGGTCGTCTCAAATCTCTGCCAGCGCCGGGCTGATACTTTGTCCATCCGGGCGCGCCAGAAGGAGCGTCCGGGCTGAAGGTCCGATGCGGCGAGATCGACAGGATCCCAGACAGAATCGCCCTGAGCGTTTCGTATATCGAGCCGGACAGTCGGGTCGTCTGAGGTGAAGTCGAAATCGAGAAGACCGAAATTGACCCCGCCAGCGTAAACCTGGCGTAAGCGGGGAACCGGCTTGTAGTTCAGCCAGGACATAGCGGTTTCCTGTGCAAGCGGAGAGCTGACGCATTCGACGATATCGTAACCGTCCGCCCCACCAGGAAGGACATTCATTTCGGCCACGTGTGTGTCCCCGGAAATAAGGATTACGCCGCGTATCGCGTTCTGTCGGATAAAGTCCAGGATCATATTTCGCTCATGCAGGTAGGAGGCCCAGCTTTCGCCGCCGAAGGCCTTTGCATCTGTCCAGCCCTGTCCGCTCGCAATGACCTTGAACGGCGCCGTGCTGCTTTGAAGTTCGTCCATAAGCCATTGCAACTGGACTTTGCCGAGTGCCGTCTTGTCGGGCCCGTCCGGATCGCCAGCGGGGGACCGGTCATACCGGTTGTCGAGCATGAACAGGTCAACCTGGCCAAAGCTGTGGCGAAAGAATACACCGGGGGCTGAGGGTAAGCCATAGGAGGGGTTTGCCCAATAATCTCGGAATGCGGATAGGGCTTCTTTCTTGACGGGATTGCGGCGATCACTGTCATTGAGGGCGAAATCGTGGTCATCCCAGATCGCCAGCTGCGGGACACGCGATTGGATCGGCTCTAGATTCGTAACCGAGAGCTGCCGACGATATTCCTCACGCAGTCCTTCTGCGCTGGTATTGTCGCCGTATATATTGTCCCCTAGCCAAAGGAACAGGTCCGGGTCTGCTTTCTCCACTCCATCCCAGACGGGCTGGTCTGGGCTGACGGCATATCGGGCACAGGATCCGAATGCGATCCTGAAGCGGCCTCTGTCATCGGCTGACGGTGCGGCCCTTGTTTTCCATCTCCGTCGTCCGCGATCAACGATCGTCGGGGCACCATCAATCAGAACGCGATAGTAGATCGTCTGTCCAGGTTGCAGACCCTCTGCCGCCAATCTGACCGTAAAATCTGTCTCTGCCTTCGCCTGAACAGGCGCGGATCGTCTCGCCGATCGTAAGCTCGGATCGATGCCATACTCCAGGATTGCTTCATAGTTCCCCGAAAAGCGAAGCCAAATCATTGCCACGTCAGGACCTGTCCAGCCGACGCGCGGCCCTTGCATGATGCGCGGATATCCATCCCAGTCGGGCCCCGCGCTTGCGGGTGCCACGCCGGCTACAACGGTTCCGGCAGCTCCACACATCATTAGTATGTCTCTGCGAGTGGTTTTCATGCTGGCAATTCCATTTGCAATTATTACTTCACTTTAGGTGAATAATGGAAGTGGCGCTCCGGCGCCATGAGCAAACGGCCCAAGTGTGTGAAACTTTCGCGACGATGGTTTGTTTATACGACTGATAGCCGTGTCAGCCAGACGGAGCAGTCAGTCTAATGCGACCCGATCTCCGATTTTAGCGGAGCCGCAGGTTCGAGGCGACAAAAAGGTCGCGCCACTCGCGAAGGGCGGCGTCGCGTTTCTGTTTGAATCGGGTTCTAGGGTTGATGTGCCTTTCGAGATAGAAGTGATTGTACACTGACGAATGGATTGAAGCGAACTTCTGTAAACTTCGCATGCACCGAAATCTCGACATCGCTCGCTCCCGTCGTCGAAAGGGTAGGTGCGAATTCTCGGCCCGGTTATTGAGATGACGCCCAGTTTCCTGGCGGCCTTCGCTCCCAATCACCTTCATGGCTGCTCGATACGACGGGCATCTATCCGTGACGACGATATCTGGATTCTCATAACGCTTCATTGCTTTCTTCAGTAATTTCTACGCATCAGCCTTATCCCGCTTCTTCGTGACATAGGATTCCAGGACTTCACCTTCGTGGTCGACAGCGCGCCAAAGATAGTGCCGCTCACCCCGGATCTTCACGAAGACCTCGTTCAGGTGCGACTGCCATTGCAGGCTACGCCGCATCGACGCTGAGCGCCGCTTCCTGATCTTGTGAGCGAAGTAAGTACCGAACCTGTCCACCCATGTGCGGACGCTTTCGTGGCAGATATCAATCCCACGTTCGTGGAGAAGATCTTCGACATTGCGAAGTGAGAGCGAGAATCTGACATACATCATCACGCCAAGCTGGATGATCTCGGGCGAGGTTTTGAAGTGGCGAAAGGGGTTCTTAGCCATTTCCTCAAGCTAAACGCCTGGATACGCCGTCTCAAGCGCGGTTGCCCTGACAAATCCCGCGAGGCAGTCCGCCATGTCGCGAAGGGGTAATCTTGGGGTGTTGGCTCCGTCGCGGACCGGCCCCGCCTCCACGCAACGGTCTGTGCTGCAACGAACAGTTTGCTTTCGCGCCTGAGTTCAGTCGGCAGCCATCAGGCCGAGGCTGAACAGCGCGACGACCTCATCGGCGATCCGGAACGGTGCCGGCGGATCAATGTCGGATATCCATTTCGGGATCCAGAGATAGGCACCGGCCCGGACCAGCGTGACAGCTTCATAATCCTGGGGCCGCCGGCTTCCGTCGGCCAGTCCTTCCATTGCAAACGCTTCGGTCCGGCTCAGAATTTCGCGCAACCGCTTCTGCGTGCGCTTCTGCAGCGCGGACGACAACACATCGAGCCCCATCCAGCCGGCGACCGGCTGGAGCGATCCGACCATGGCCTGCGTATTTAGGTGGGAGACGATGGCCGCCTTTTCGTGGCCGGTACAGCCATGCGCATCTGCGTAATCAATGAAGGCATCATACAATTCGTAGCTGCGTTCGAGACATTTCTGAACCAGGTCTTCGCGGTCATGGAAATAGTGGTAGACGGTGCCGCGCGTTGCGCCGAGCGCGCTCGCGACATCGTCCAGGGAAACATTCACCGCGCCGTGCCGATTGATCAGTTCGGAGCCTTTCATCAGGATCTGTTCCATCTTGAGATCAGCAATCTTCTGGTTGCCGAAGCCGGAAACACTGATCCGGGAGAATTCATCTGCATTCTTGTGAAACCTGAATTCGGTCGACCGGTCAGCTGCGGATCCGCGCGCGATGAAGTCGACAATCGCCTCAATGTCCTGAGCAGTGTGTGTCCGATCGGCCCACCGGTCAGACATGCGCGCAAAGGCAACCATGGAGGGCAGGATGCGGGCAATGACCTGGTCGTCGCAGGGCCGGATGTTTCCAACCGAAATACCGTCGCCAATCATGGCGGCTAGCCGGTCGAAATTCCGCCGGCGCGCCTTGTCGATGATCGCCCGGGGGCCTTCGCTGAGGACACCCGTATCGGCGATGACAGCCGTTCGGCCTGTTTCCGGTGCCAGGCTCAGCCGCATGAACGAGAGCACTTGCGGCAAACCGGGTGCAGCCTCGCTGGCAGTGTCGAGTCTCTCGGTTTCAGCTTCGCAGCTCTTTTGGTAGCAACGAAAGATCAGGTCCTCGCGGTCGGCGACATAATGATAGAATGTCGCGCGGCCGACCCCCATGTGCTTGGCCAGGTCACCAAACCCGACAGCCCCGACGCCGTGTGCATTGAACAGGAGGGCAGCCTCCCGCAGGATCGCGTCCTGCTTGGATGTTTTGCGCGATGGGGCAGCAGGCGCAAGCCTTTTTGATCGCGATTCTGTGCCACCAGTTTTGACGGCGCTCAATCTGGCTTTGTTATCCACAGGCGGGTCTCACTTGTCCGGGGCAGGCCGCATTGCAGGTCTCGCACGCGGTATACCCATCATAATCTTTCATCCCGACAGTCACTTAGCAAGCAGGCGTCCTGTCGGCAGAGGGGGAGTGTACGCCTCCACCTATAAGTCGTCATCTAAAAATATTATCATACACAGGTGTCGAAAACGTTGACAAAGCAAACTCGACCCATCCATACCTAAACATACACAAGTGTCGAAATGACAGGACCAGTGATAAACACTGGCTGATTAGGGAGGATTACATGTCGAGAGTATCGAACCGAATTATCTATGGCGTCGCAGCCATGGCCCTGCTTGCCCCAGCGGGCTTTGCGCAGGCGCCGGGAGCGGATGCTCCGGGGGAGGGCGTCGTTGAGGATGCCCAGGCCACAATGAACAAGATCATTGTGACCGCGCGCAAACGGGACGAACTGCTCGAGGACGTGCCGACGGCGATCTCCGCGTTTGGCGCCGAAGACATTGCCCGGCTCAACCTTGTCAGCATTGATGACCTGTCGAGCTTCACTCCGGGCTTGCAGACGGCTGAAAGCTCGGTTTCATCGGGCGGCTCGATTTCGCTGCGCGGCGTCGGGTCAGGTTCTTCGAACTATCTTGGTGACCAGGCTGTTTCGATCAATGTCGATGGCATGCAGATTGGCACACTGAACATCCGCAAATCCGCGCAGATTGACCTGGCGCAGATCGAAGTGCTGCGCGGTCCCCAGGCGCTCTTCTTCGGCAAGAACAGCCCCGGCGGCGTGATCTCCATGAAAACGGCCGATCCGACGCATGACCACCTCGTGGAATTGCAGACCGGATACGAGACCGTGTCGCAGGATTCCTATTACCAGGCCCTTTATTCTGGCCCGATATCGGATTCACTCGGCGTCCGCCTGGTCGCGCGCTATTCCGACCTTAACGGCTATTTCAATATCAAGTCTGTCCCGGCAAATGGCGATCCCCTCGTCACCAAGGCGCCGATCGACAGCTGGCCCTATGGCGAAGAATTCTTCGCCCGCGGGACGGTCGTATTCGAACCCAATGATGCCCTGCGTGTGAAAGGGAAACTGACTTATAACGAGTCCAAGATCGAAGGCGGGTCGATCCTCGCCCAGCAACGGATCATCTGCCCGCTGGGTGCGCCGCAATTGCAGCCTGATTTCCCCTGCAAGGCTGATCGCGACAACTATGCTGGCAATGGCCGTCCGGAGGATGTCGCCCTGGCCGCAGGCGCGCCGAGCACCAACGGTATCGGCTTCCGCAACAACCAGCAGGTCCTCGGAACCGTCCAGGTTGATTACAAGCTGACGCCCGACCTGACGGCGACCTCGGTCTCGGGCTATTATCTGTTCGACGAGGTCAATGCGCACGATGCATCGATCGGACCGCGGGCAGTGCTCCTGGTCCCCTACCTGCCATTCGAGATGAACCAGTTCACGCAGGAAGTGCGCCTCGCATCGGACTGGGATTTCCCGGTCAATTTCACTCTCGGGGCCTTCTACGAAACGCGTGACACGTATGGTGCGCAGGACGCGGTGATCACGGCCTTTCCTCCGGCGTCATTTTCCATCGGGCAGGAGCAGACCTTTCAGGACCAGGAAGCCTTCTCCGTGTTTGGCCAGCTTCTCTGGGACGTGACCGAGCGGCTCGAGATCTCCGGCGGTGTCCGCTACTCGGAAGAGGAAAAAGACCTGAGATTCCTTCACCGCGGCGTGGATGTCACCGCCAACCTTGCGACCGACAATCTTTCCTTCGACAACCTGTCGCCTGAACTGACCGTGTCCTATGACCTGACAGACGATGTCATGCTGTTCGGCTCCTACAAGGAAGGCTTCAAGTCCGGCGGCTTTGACGGAGGCTTCACCAATGGTGCCATCGCGGCGGGCAATTTCGCAAATACGTTCGACGAAGAAACGGTCACCGGTTTCGAAGGCGGCGTGAAGGCCACCTTGTTTGACCAGCTTGTCTTGAACGTCACGGCCTATGAGTTCGACTATGAGGACTTGCAGGTCGGCGCATTCGACCCGGACTCGATCTCCTTCAAGGTGCTGAATGCGGCCGCTGCGAAGGTCCGGGGCCTAGAGGCTGACGTCAACTGGCGGACGCCAGCGGAGGGCCTGTGGATCAGGGGCTCCCTGGCGCTCAATGACGCGAAATTCGAGGACTTCCTGTCGGGCTGCTATCTCGGCCAGACCGTCGCGCTCGGGTGCAACCTGAACCTCAACACGACCACTGGCGCCTACCTGCAGCAGGACCTGTCCGGCCGGCAGATGAACAATGCGCCTGATGTCGCGGCGACGGGTGGGTTTCTCTATTCGCGCCAATTGTCCAATGGCATGGGGCTCGACCTGACAGTCGATGCCACCTATTCAAGCGACTATTATGCGAACCTGCGCCAGTCCCCGCTAGACGTGCAGGACGCCTATACCAAACTCAACGCATCGCTGCGCCTGTTTGGCCAGGACGATAAGTGGGAACTCTCTTTGGTCGGGCGCAATCTCACGGACGAGTACACGTTCAATGCATCTGCCCCGATCACGCTGACCGGCGGCGGGAGCGGCATTGCAGGCGCCATTCCGGGTGATCGCAGCGCGATCGTGTCCAAGGGGCGGGAAGTCTTCCTCAAGCTGACCTACCGTCCGATCAACTAGGAAAACTCCCCCGGCACCGGCGCCTCTGGTTTCCTCCTTGCCGGTGCCGCTTTTTCTCTCAAGACGAACTGGAATTCATGATGGTATCGAAACGACTCCTCGCCCCCTTGCGCCACGCCTTCACGGCCATTGGTGCGACCCTGTTGACGGCGTGCGCGATCGCGGACAAGAGCTCAGTCGGGTCGGCCGATATGGAACCGCAGCGTCTGACGCATGAAAGGTCCCAGGCGATCGACGAGGCGGTTGAAGACCTGATCGAAGGCGGTCAGATTCCTGGCGCTGTTGTCATGCTCGCCGAGCGAGGGCAGGTCGTCCATTTTAATGCAAGTGGTTATGCCGATATCGAGAACCGCGTTCCGATCGCCAGGGACACGATCTTCCGCTTCTATTCCATGACAAAGCCGCTCACCTGCGCCACGGTCATGACATTGCTTGATGATGGTCTCATCGATCTCGACGACCCGATAAAAGACTATCTGCCTGAGCTCGCCGAGATGCGCGTGAGAACGGCGAATGGCGATATGCCGGCCACTAAGGATATCACGATCCGCAACCTGATGACTCATACGTCCGGGTTCAGCTATGCCTTGCTTCCCGGCGTGGCGCAGCAGGATTATGTCGACGCGGACATCTTCGCGATCCGCAATCGCCTGTCGGAATCCCTCGAAGACCATATCAAACGCCTGGCCAGGATGCCGCTCGTCGCAGAACCGGGAACAGTGTGGAATTATGGAGAATCCATGGGCGTACTCGGACGCCTTGTGGAAGTGGTCTCGGGAAAATCCTTCGGAGTCTATATGAAGGAGCGGGTCCTGACCCCGCTGGAAATGGATGACACGGATTTCCATGTTCCGGCGGACAAGAGCGATCGCCTGGCCGAGCTCTATAACATGAGCCATGCGGGCGTGATGACAAATGGCGCGGACGATATTCAGTATGGCGGCAGTTATCTCGACAAGCCGAAGCTGGAATATGGCGGCGCCGGCCTCGTCGGAACCGCCAGCGATTATATGACATTTGCGCAAATGCTGTTGAATGGCGGCCGCAGCGGAGACAGGCAAATCCTCTCCGAAGAATCGGTTCGGATGATCACCAGCAACCAGCTGGACGAGTCCTTTGGCGAGGCGCCCCTTGCCGCGTCCGGTCGTGGCCCGGGAATCGGGTTTGGCCTCTGCGGCCTTGTCATCAGGGATGTTCCGGAAGGTGCGCCTCCCGGCGCTGTTGGTGAATATGGCTGGGGCGGCTGGGCCAGCACCAATTTCTGGATCGACCCGAAAAACCAGATTGCCGGCCTCGTATTCACCCAGGTCATACCGGACGATATCGGTTCG
>NZ_JBBKXE010000074.1:0-5693 GCF_037969335.1 Hyphomonas sp.
CCTCGCAGCGCTCCTGCCGCCGACCCCGCCGCCGCGGGACAAGCCCCGGCGCAAGCGCAAGCCGAAGGGGGGAGAGGGCAAGGCCACTCCAGCCTTTGCGTACACGCCTTTCCAGTGAACGAGCCGGACTCAGTCAGGCTGGATATCTGGCTCTGGCGCGCGCGCTTTTTCCGCACCCGCACCCTCGCGACGGATCACCTGAAGGGCAAAGGCGCCCGCATCTCCCGCAACGGCCAGACCCGTCGTTCCAACAAGCCCGGCACCACCATATCAGCCGGTGATGTTGTCACCTTCGGCCGGGGAGAGCATATACGAACCGTGGAAATCCTCGACCTCGGCGAACGCCGCGGTCCGGCAGAAGAAGCGCGGAACCTGTATCGCCAATTGGAAATTGAGCCATGATGAATTCGATAAAGGGCTTCTTTGCGCCCAAGACACCCGCTTTGAAGGCGATGGACCCGCAAGTGGCCGCTGCAGCGCTGATGGTCGAAGCCGCGCTGATTGACGGGGTTTACGTCAATATCGAGAGCGACATGATTGCCGAAATCCTGCTCGAAGCCTTCGGTTTCGACGCCGACCGGGCGGACGCCGTTCTGGCCGAAGGCGAGGCGCTGGCCGAAGAGGCGGTCGATTCCTACCAGTTCACCCGCCACGTCAAGAAACTCGGCATGGCCGAGCGCATATCGATTATCGAGGGCCTGTACCGGGTTGCGCTGTCGGATGGCGAGAAGAGCCCCATTGAGGAAGCCTATATCCGGCACGTCGCCTCGCTGCTCTATGTCGACGATGTATCCCGCGCCGGGGCGCGCCAGCGCGCCGAAGCCCGGATCGCCGGAACCACCTGACCTGTCCTAAACACACGGCGCAGCTTGTCTCATTGACACACCGCCGCGCGAAGGCCATTTCGCCAGCAGTACACCTGTTCAAGAGGCCCACCCTTTCATGACCTATATCGTCGTCGATGCGTGCATCCGCTGCAAATACATGGATTGCGTCGAAGTCTGCCCGGTGGACTGCTTCTATGAGGGCGAGAACATGCTCGTCATCGACCCGGACGAGTGCATCGATTGCGGTGTGTGCGAGCCCGAGTGCCCGGTTGAGGCGATCAAGCCCGACACTGAGGACGACCCGGACGGCAAATGGCTGAAGCTGAACAGCGAATTCGCCAAGACCTGGCCGAACATCACCCGATTGAAAGAGCCCCCTGCCGATCGCGAAAAATTTGCGCAGGAAACCGGAAAATTGGAAAAATATTTCAGTCCTGCGCCCGGCACCGGTGATTGAGCCTGTGCTCAATGCCGTCTGCAACAGCCATTGCAGAGGCGCCAAAGGTTAATGAACTTATTGATTTGATTGGAGGGGCGCGCCCGGCCAATATGCCGTACCCTGTTGTAAAACCTGCACGATTGTGATAGTGTTTCGACTTGAGCAATAATTGAATCAGAGCTGAAAAGTCTCCTCTCAGGCCGTGTTATACGGACTGGGCAAAGACTGGTCGGCTCTGAATGCGTAGAAAAGGGCGATATACTTCATGGCTAAAAAAATTGATACCGCGGCACTCGCATTCGGAGTTGGTCAGAGCGTTGTATATCCTGCGCATGGTGTAGGAAAGATTACCAGCGTCGAAAAGCAGACTGTCGCTGGCATGGAACTCGAAGTTTATGTCGTCGCATTCGACCAGGACAAGATGATCCTGCGCGTGCCGACCAATCGCGCCGAAGCCTCCGGCATGCGCGCGCTGGCCGGTTCCAAGCTCGTTGAGGATGCATTGAAGACACTCGGCGGACGTGCCCGGGTCAAGCGCACCATGTGGTCGCGCCGCGCCCAGGAATATGAAGCCAAGATCAATTCCGGCGACCTGATCTCCATCGCGGAAGTCGTGCGCGACCTGCACCGCGGCGAAGACCAGCCAGAGCAGTCCTATTCAGAGCGCCAGCTGTATGAAAGCGCGCTCGACCGGATGGCCCGTGAACTGGCTGCGGTCGAGAGCATCGACAAGGCAATGGCCATGGAAAAGCTGGCTAAAGGCCTGGCTGCCAAGAAAAAAGTGGTTACCGCCGCCGCAGCTGCTGCTGCCGCCGCCGCATAGCGAAGACGGCTTCAGACAAAAGAAAAAGCCCCGCACCGAAAGGCGCGGGGCTTTTTTTCTGCCTGAGGCTCAGCCGACCCGGCGCGTCTGCCCGGCCCAGTAAGGCTCGCGCAGGTCCTTGCGCAGGATCTTGCCTGACGGATTGCGGGGCAGGACGTCGACGAAATCGACTGTTTTCGGGCATTTGTACCCCGCAATGCGTTCCTTCGCCCAGGCGATGATGTCCTCAGCCGTTGGAGTCTGGCCGGGTTTCGGAACGACGATGGCCTTCACAGACTCGCCCCATTTCTCGTCCGGCACGCCGATCACCGCGACATCGGCGACGCACGGATGCCCGAACACGGCATTCTCGACCTCGGCCGGGTACACATTCTCTCCGCCGGATACGATCATGTCTTTCACCCGGTCATGGATATAGAGAAAGCCGTCCTCGTCGAAATAGCCGGCATCGCCGGTGCGGAAGAAGCCGCCGCGAATGGACTCTTCGGTGGCCTCGGGCCGGTTCCAGTAGCCCTTCATCACGAAGCCGGCCTTGATCGCGATCTCGCCGACCTCGCCCGTGGGCACCGGATTTCCCTCTTTGTCGAGACAGCGCACAATGGCGCCCGGCCACGGTACGCCGCAGCTGCGCAGCTTGCCCCAGGCCGGGTCATGCGCCTGGGGTGGCAAATAGGTGCCCGCGCCAAGGGTTTCGGTCAGGCCGTAGAGCTGGTTGAACCCGGCATTCATGATCCGTTTTGCATCCAGCAGCAGGCTCTCGGCAATCGGTGAGGCGCCATAGGAGACAAGTTTGAGCGAGGAAAAGTCTGTCGTGCCCACATCCTTGTGCTGCACCAGCATCATGATCACCGCCGGCACCCAGAAGGCGTGCGCGATGTCGTGCTCCGGGATCAGTTTCAGGATGGCGGTGGGGTCAATCTCGCGCAGCACGACAGTCTTGGCCCCCTGCGCAGCGGCCAGTACACCGACATTCACCCCGGCGACATGGAACAATGGCATCGCGTTCATCACGGCTTCGCCAGCGGCATAGCTCGACCAGTCGAGCATGGCGGCCTGCCGGAAGAAGGCATGGTAATTGGCGTTGGTCAGCTGCACGCCCTTGGGCTTCCCGGTCGTGCCGGACGTGTACAGCTGGATGACATCGTCATCGGCCAGCGGCGTCAGGCCCGGCGCTGTGGCAGGTTTGGAATTGCGCCAGCTCGGAAAATAATCCCAGTCCTCGCGATCGCCGTCGATGGTGATGACGCGCATCAGGTCCGGCAGCTCGTCCCGAATCTGGTCGATGATGGAATAGAATTCCTTGCCGACAAACAGGACCCGGGCCCTGGAATCGGCCAGGATGAACTGGATCTCCGGCGCGGCGAGGCGCGTGTTCACGCCGGTCATCACGGCCCGCGCCTTGGCGCAGCCGAACAGCATTTCGTAATAGGCGTCCGTATTCTTGGCGAGATAGGCGACACGGTCGTCGGGTTGGATGCCGAGGCTGATCAGGCCGTTGGCGATCTGGTTCGACCGCGTCTCCAGTTCGCCGAAACTTGTCGACTGGCCCTCAAACCAGAAGGCAGTCTCATCGGCGCGCCGCTCGGCTTGCACGCGCGGGATATCAGCGATGAAAGGCATGGCCTGAACGTCAATCATGGTGTCCTCCGGTATTTTTTTGTTTCTGACCTGAACTTAGGGCTTTCCGCGCCAGAGTCAGCCAGCGAATGCGTTCAGGCGAAAGAACTGCGTTTCAACCCGCTTCCAGCTGCCCGCGAGCTCCGCGCAGGGCTTGCAGCAAGCCAGTGTTTCCGGCACCAAAGGCACATGACTGTACAAACGCCATCGCCCGATACCGCCCTCACCGAAACCATGCTGGATATGGGTGTTCGCGCCCGCGCCGCATCCCGCGCCCTGGGCCGCCTCGGCCCTGAAGATCGCACGCGTGGCCTGAAGGCGATTGCCGCCGCCGTTCGCGCTGCCGCCCCGGCCATTCTGGCGGCCAACAAGCAGGACATGGATGCGGCCCGAAAAAAAGGCCTCAGCGATGCCATGCTTGATCGCCTCGCCCTCGATGCGGCGCGTGTCGACGGCATTGCCTCCGGCGTCGATGCCATTGCTGACCTGCCCGATCCGCTTGGCCGGGAACTGGCGCGCTGGCAGCAGCCGAACGGACTGGACTTTGCCCGCGTGGCCGTGCCGCTGGGTGTCATCGGGATCATTTATGAAAGCCGCCCGAACGTCACCGCAGATGCGGGAACGCTCTGCCTGCGCTCGGGCAATGCAGCCATCCTGCGCTGCGGCTCGGAAAGCACGCATTCCTCACACGCCCTCGTCGATGCCATGCGCGCGGCGCTTGAGGCCGAAGACCTGCCAGCGGATGCAATCCAGCTTGTCGGCACCACAGACCGCGCCGCCGTTGGCCTGATGTTGTCCGGTCTGGACGGCCAGGTTGATGTCATCGTGCCACGCGGAGGCCGCAGCCTGGTCGAACGCGTGCAGAAGGATGCCCGCGTACCCGTGATCGGGCACCTCGAAGGCCTCTGCCACATGTATGTCGATGGCGCGGCTGATCCGCAGAAGGCCGTGGACCTCGTGGTCAATGCCAAGATGCGCCGCACAGGTGTCTGCGGTTCGCTCGAAACGCTGCTGATTGATGCCGCTGTGGCCGACACGCTGCTGCCAAGGATTGCGTCTGCGCTTGTCGACGCTGGCTGCGAGCTGCGCGGCGATGCGCGTGCCCGCGTGATCGTGCCGGGCATGAAAACCGCGACCGAGGAAGACTGGGGTACGGAATACCTTGCACCCATCCTGGCAATCGCCGTGGTCGATGGCCTCGACGGCGCGCTGGCACATATCGAACGCTGGTCCTCGGGCCATACGGATTCGATCGTCACCGAGGACAAGGACGTGGCCGAACGCTTCCTCGCCCGGGTCGACAGCGCCATCGTGCTGCACAATGCATCCACCCAGTTCGCCGACGGCGGCGAGTTCGGGTTTGGTGCCGAGATCGGCATCGCAACCGGCCGCATCCATGCACGCGGACCTGTCGGCGCGGAACAACTCACGATCTACAAATATGTCGTGAGAGGCACGGGGCAGACGCGTCCTTGACCCACCTGACGCTTCCGGGACCGACACGGGGCCTGCGCATCGGCCTGTTTGGCGGAAGCTTCAATCCGGCCCATTCGGGTCATCTTCACGTTGCCGAAACGGCGATGAAACGCCTCCAGCTCGACTGGGTCTGGTGGATCGTCGCGCGCGGCAATCCGCTCAAGACCGCACATGGCGATTTTGAAACCCGCCTCGCCTCGGCCCGCGCGGTCGCGCGTAATCCGCGCATGATCGTCACCGACATCGAAGCCCGCCTTGCCCTGACCTATACGTGCGATACGCTGGCCGCGATTGTCGCGCGCGCGCCGGAGGCACACTTCGTCTGGCTCATGGGCGCGGACAACATGGCCAGGTTCCATCACTGGAAGAACTGGCAGGGCATTGCCCATACGCTGCCCATCGCCATCATCGCGCGGCCGGGGAGTGGGCCGGGGGCGCGCAATTCGCCGTTCGCGCGGCGGTTTGCAAGAAGCCGGGTTCCATCCGCCGCCGCGGTCACCCTTGCCACCAC
>NZ_JBBKXE010000075.1:0-48205 GCF_037969335.1 Hyphomonas sp.
GCTGGGAGTGGCTGACCAGGTGGCCAACGATCGGCTTGGTGCCGGTAAGTTCACATTCGCGGGACATGGGCCTCGCTCCGATTGCATGTTCAGGGTTGTCTCGAAGGCGCGTCGTTACAAGGCAGGAGGCTATCCTGTCAACTCCGAAGCGACAGGCTGGCGTACAGTTTTACAGCCCCATGTCATGCCCTGTCATGATTATTGACTGCAACCACCTGGTTGATTGGGGCATTATAGGGGCAATCTTGTTCAGGCGCCGTTGGCGATGCCACCTTATATAGGGGGTGATGGGGACCAGTTCCGAAGGATTTTACCTGATGAAACGCGCTATTCTGCTTGCTTCCGGACTTGCCCTCACTGTGGCGGGCCTCGCCGTGGCCGATACGGCGAGCCGTAACAGCACCGCCACGCCCGCACTGCTGGCGAATGTGAAGGCCGGCACACCGACGCGCATGATCTATGAACTGGAGGCGAAGGCCTATGTCCTGTTCATTCCCGCCACCGGCCGGGCCAGCTTCGATGTCGCGATGCAGCCGGACAATTACGTGATCAATTCACGGGTCAAGGTGACCGGCATTGCCGACTGGTTCGTGAATTATGACATGGTGCTGCAGGCATCGGGCTATACGCGCAGCGACGCGCTGAAGACCTATTCCTATGTCTCGCAGAACCGCGACGGGAAGAAGAACCGCAAGGTGAACCTCACCATCGGGCCTGACAGTTTCAAGATGAAAGCCGACCCGCAATTCGGGAACCTCGGCGACCCGGCGGCCACGACGCAGCAGGTATTGAAGACGAATGACCCGATCACGGCGCTGATCACGTTTGCGCTGGAGCCGCGCGCACCCGGCGCCGACCCGTGTGGCGGGCCGATCCGCATCTTTGACGGGCGCCAGCTGACCTATTTGCACCTCAAGAATGCCGGCATGAAACATGTGAAGACCGACGCCTGGTCGGGCGACGCCATTGAATGCCATGTCACGATGGAAAAAGTGGCCGGCTACAAGAAGGGCGAGTCCAACAAGGACAATTTGTCAGGCATCGACGGGCCGCTGCGCATGTGGCTGGCGCCGCTCGAGAACGGCGTGACGGTGCCAGTGAAGATCCAGGCCGACACTGACAAGATCGGCAAGATCACGCTGCAGGCCAGCAAGCTGCGTTTCGAGCCCATCGTGATGGAAGAAGCGGCGGCAACGCCAGGCGGCGGCTGACCTAGCCGCGATCATCCTGGGGCAACAGGCGCAAGGCCGCCAGCAGCCCGGCCATGTCATCCGGCATCGGGGCTTCAAAGTGAAGCGTCTCGCCGGTGACCGGATGGACGAACCCCAGAACCGCCGCATGCAGTGCCTGGCGTTCAAATGCGCGGGCCGCGGCTTTTGCGGCGTCAAACTTCTTGCCCGACCCCCAGGCGGTAATCCCTTTTGACCGGCCATAGACCGGATCGCCGATCAGACTGGCGCCGACATGACTCATATGGACGCGGATCTGGTGCGTACGGCCGGTTTCGAGCGTGCACTTGATGAGGGCGGCGGCAGGCAGGCCGGTGCCCTTGTCGCGCAGGCCGAAGGTTTCGAGGGCCTTGTAATGGGTGATCGCCTGGCGCCCGTGCGTGCCGTCGGGATTGCGGACCACGGCCATTTTCTTGCGGTCGCCGGATGAGCGCGCAATCTGCTCGTCGATCGTGCCGGCGAGAGGCCGTGGCGCGCCGCGGGTCAGGGCGAGATAGGCCCGTTCGATATCGTGTTCGGCAAACAGATTGGAGAGACCGACATGGGCGGCCTCTGTCTTGGCGGCGACCATGACCCCGGTCGTCAGCTTGTCGAGCCGGTGGACAATGCCGGGCCGCTCAACGCCGCCAATGCCGGGCAACTGGCCTTCGCAATGGTGCAGCAAGGCATTGACCAGCGTACCGTCCCAGCTGCCGGGCGCCGGGTGCGCGGCCATGCCGGACGGCTTGTTGATGATGATCAGGTGTTCGTCCTCGAAAAGGATATCGAGTGGAATGTCTTCCGGTTGCGGCACCGCAGCCACGGGATCGGGCAGGGACAATATATAGACGCTGCCGACGACGACCGCCTTGCGGGGATCGTCGGTTGCTGCGCCGTCGATGGTCACGGCGCCTTCCTTGATGAGCGCCTTGGCACGGGAGCGCGACAGGGTGCCCGCCTGTTCGGCGAGAAAGCTGTCGAGGCGGAGGCCTGCGTCTGCAGGACGGGCAGTGAGTGTAATCTTTTCCATTATCCGGCCTTATAGACGTGAACTGGTCTCCGCGTCATGGTGCTGTCGTAGTCGCGGCATATAAGCGGCGCGAAACCACGGAGGATATCATGAACGCAGTTACCAGACGCGGCCTGCTCGGCGCCGCCGCCACCGGAGCCCTTAGCCTTGCAGCGTGTGCGACGCCAGCCACCAACACACTGGTCCCGACCGCACCCGCTTATGATGGCGCGGTCGAATTCGGCCATGGCGTTGCCTCGGGTGATCCGCTGCCGACACAAGTGATCCTCTGGACCCGCGTCACGCCGACAACCGGCTCCGGCCCGATCCCGGTCCGCTATGATGTCTTTGGCGAGAGCGATGGCGCGACTCCTCTGCTCTCGGGACTGGTGACGGCAGACGCGTCGCACGATTATTGCGTCAAGGTCGATGTGAAAGGCCTCAGCCCGGCGACCGCCTATCTGTATCGCTTCACGGCCCTGACCAGTGCGGGCGAAGTGGCCTCTCGGGACGGTCGCACACGCACGACCGCCGCCTCAGGTACTGCGCCGGTAAAACTGGGCGTGGCCTCCTGCGCCAACTGGCAGTTCGGCCAGTTCAACGCCTACAAGGCGCTGGCCGCCGAGCCGGACCTCGACGCGATCGTGTTCCTTGGCGATTATCTCTATGAATACGGCATTGACGGCTATGGCGCCGAAACCGCGCAGGCGCTGGGCCGACTGCATGACCCGATCACCGAGATCGTGACACTCGGCGACTACCGGATGCGCCACGCGCAATACAAGTCGGACCCGAACCTGCAGGCGGCGCACGCCATCGCGCCCTGGATCTGCACATGGGACGATCATGAGAGCGCCAATGACAGCTACCGGACCGGTGCC
Organism: Hyphomonas sp.; assembly: GCF_037969335.1. Taxonomy (GTDB): domain Bacteria; phylum Pseudomonadota; class Alphaproteobacteria; order Caulobacterales; family Hyphomonadaceae; genus Hyphomonas. Next base: position 3,099 of record NZ_JBBKXE010000075.1, read on the forward strand.
CAGAATCACAATCCGGAAGAGGGTGAAGGCGACTGGTCGGACCGCAAGCAGGCAGCATTGCAGGCCTATTTCGAATGGATGCCGATGCGCGAGCCGGAATCCGGAGATATCACATCCGCCGTCTGGCGCAGCTTCAGCTTCGGCGACGTGGCCACGATCTATGCGACCGAAACGCGCCTGACGGGCCGCTCGCCGACCATCGGCTGGGCCGATGTGCTCAGCGCGACATCCGATCCCGACGACATTGCCACGCAGGCCATGGCACACATGGACGTCATGAATGATCCTGCCCGCACGATGATGGGCGCCGCGCAGGAAGCCTGGCTTGGCGAAACCATGACCAAGTCGGTGCAGGCCGGGAAGACCTGGCAGGTTCTGGCCAACCAGGTGGTGATGGCACGGGTTGCGATGCCAAAACTCCAGGAGACGCTGTCGCCGGAACAGATCTCCGATCTCGACCACCCCTTCGTGCAAGCCATGATCGGTTTCTCCGCGCTGGGCCTGCCGATGAATCTGGATGCCTGGGATGGCTACCCCGCCGCGCGCGAGCGGTTGTATGACAGTGTTCAGGCGGCTGGTGGGCGTCTCGTGACCCTGGCGGGCGACACGCATACAGCATGGGCCAATATGCTCCATGATTCTGAAGGCGCCCGGGTGGGCGTGGAATTCGGTTGCACCTCGATCACGTCACCGGGAACGGGCGCCTACCTCCCCAACGTGCCGGATCTCGGTGAACAGTTCGCAGATGCCAATACGGAAGTTGAATGGCATGACCCATTCGGACATGGCTATACGATCGTCACGCTGACGCCGGACCGGGTCAGCGGAGAGTTCGTCAAAGTCTCGACAGTGCTTGAGTCCGATTACACGGCAGAGCGTGTGGTTACGTTTGCAGCCGTGCCGGACGGCAATGGCGTATCCGCCCTCAGCAAGGTCTGAGGTCGCCTAGTCCAGCAAGCCGGAAAGGCCCCTGCGGCCGCCATCAAGCCGCAGCGCCTCGCCGGTAATGAACGCCGCCTCAGGCGAAGCGAGGAAACGGCAGGCATCGGCGATTTCGTCGGCTTGGGCGGTACGGCCGAGCGGTGTCCGGCGCATCGTCCAGCTCTGGATGCGTTCCTCACTGGGGCGCACGGCGACAATGGCGTTCACCCGGATCGAGAGATCCGCAAGTTCCACGGAGCCGGCGCGCATGACGCCCAGAACGCCGCTCTGCGAAATCGTCTCGGTGAACTGGCCCGGCATTGACGCAATCGCCGAATAGGAGAGCACGAATGTAATCGTGCCCTTCTGGCGCAGGCGTTCGACGCCAACGGTGGGCAGGTCTTCCTGTTCGGCGATTCGCTCTGCAAACACCTGGAGTGCAAGCGCGGTTCCCCGGATCGATTTGGCAATCGCCTTGTCGAATTTCTCCGTCGAAAACTCGAGCAATGTGTCCGGCTCTTCAAGCTCGGGAATAATCACGGCATTATCGATGCGACCGAAGCCTTCGATGGCGGCGGTGAAGGCATTGCGCAGGCCGAGCCGGGTAAACAGCTCGCCCTGGTGGAAGATAACGTCATCGGGCACGGCATTGCGCGCGGTCGCGAGACGTTCGGCGCTGGGGTCGGCCGCCAGGACGCGGTGGCCGGTTTCGCCGAAACGACGCGCGATGGCATCGCCGACTTCCCGGCCGAGGCCGAGTATGGCTGTAACGGGGACACCCATTTTGCCTAGTCTCCGGACGGATCGGCGGGCGTGGCCGTCACGCGGCGCGGATTGCGGATGTCATCGCCGAGAATGGCAAGCCGGTCATTCAGGCGATGTAGCGCGGCGAGAATTTCTCCAAGCAACCGCACCGTCACGAAGAGGAAGATCACAGCGACAACGCCGACAACCAGTTTCGTCAGCGCCACCAAAGGATGGCCCTGAAACAGGAAAATAGACGCGTTGAGAAGGACGAGAAGTCCGGCGGCCAACAGGGCGAGTCCCAGAAGGGCGGTCGCCATCTTGACGGCACCGAGTGTCATCGGCCGATCCTGGTCAAATATATCTCTCATGGGTCGTCCTCCGCCCGTTACCTGCACCAGTGCCCGGCACGCTGACGGAGGACTCGTTCCGCCTGTGCCGCGCTAGCTGGCTTCCAACCATCGCAGCTGTTCTTTAAGCTTCAGTTTCTGTCGCTTCAAATCCTTTAGCTCAAGCGGATCTACCGAGGGGTGCTTTTGGGTTTCGGAGATTTTCTGGTCCAGCTGGCGGTGCTTGTTGGAAAGCTCACTGATCCGACCGTTGAGCGACATGGGCAGTCTCCTTTTGCGGTTAAGAATTTGTGTCCTTAATGCAACACTAAATCATAGAAGCGGGCCGACGTTAAGGGCCGGAATGAAGGATTTCACGAGTTTAACGTAGAAACGTCAGACGTGCAGCGGGCGGGCCGATTTCCTGCGTGCTTTTTGGGCAAACATGTCCTGGTCGCCCAGAGCGATCAACGTGTCAGCCCCCTGCCCGTCCTGCCATTCGGCGATGCCGCAGGACGCGCCGATATGCACCGGCGCAACGTGATTTTCGTCACCATTACAGACCACAAGCTGGTCGATCAGCGTCGTGAGTTGGGCCGCCTTGGCCACTGTGTCTGCATGACTGGCATGGGCGAGCACGACGCCGAATTCGTCGCCACCAAGCCGGCCGACAATGTCGGTTTCCCGCGTGTTCTGCAGCAGGATGTCTGAAACGCGCATCAGGACGTCGTCGCCGGCAGCGTGGCCGAACGCGTCGTTGACCTTCTTGAAATGGTCGAGGTCGATGAAGATCAGGGACAGGGGCGTGCGGAACCGGTCGGCGAGCGCAATCTCGCGCCGGACTTCGCGTTCAAACGCCCGGCGGTTGAAAATCGGGCACAAGGCATCGTTGTCGGCAAGCAGTTCGGCGTCGGAAAGTTCGATGCGCAGACGGGCAACCTCGTCACGCAGCGCGATGACTTCCTCGCTCAAGGCTTCCAGCGCAGCCCGCTCACGCAAGCCGAGCGCATCAAGATCGACACCGAGAATGTCGAGCAGAGCGCGGCGCTGATCCTGCGATACCTGATGGAATTCTTCCGTCATTGAGTAAGGTTATACCCGATTTGAACATAAGGGGAGACGGCAGGAACATGATTTGCACATGCCGGCCCCGCTCAAGCGCCAGTTGACCGCAGGCGCGGCTTTCCTATGGTGCGCGCTTTCCGGCGGCGAGGATCCTGAAAACCATGACTACATCTCCCAAAGTCGGCATCATCATGGGCAGCCAGTCGGACTGGCCGGTGATGCACCATGCCGCCGCGATCCTCGACGAGATGGGCATTGCGCATGAATCACGCATCGTCTCGGCGCACCGCACGCCCGACCGGCTGGTGGAATATGCCAAGGCGGCCAAAGGCCGGGGCCTGAAAGTGATCATTGCTGGGGCGGGCGGCGCCGCTCACCTGCCGGGCATGACGGCGGCCATGACACCGCTGCCGGTGCTGGGCGTACCGGTCCAGTCGAAAACCCTGTCGGGCCTCGATAGCCTGCTATCGATCGTGCAGATGCCGCGCGGTGTTCCGGTCGGCACGCTGGCCATCGGTGAGGCCGGCGCCGTGAATGCGGGGCTCCTGGCCGCCGCGATCATCGCGCTCGTGGACAAGCATGTGGCAGCGAAACTCGATGCCTATCGCGCCGCCCAGACAGACGCCGTGGCCGAGGCGCCCGAGGGATGACAGCCTTGCCTCCCGGCGCGGCCATCGGAATCCTTGGCGGCGGACAATTGGGCCGGATGCTGGCCAGTGCGGCCAGCCAGCTCGGCTTTGACGTGCATGTATTCTGCCCGGAATCGGACGCGCCGGCTGCGCGTGTCGCCATGAAACATTGGCAGGCCGACTATAGCGACAGCGACGCGCTAACCGGCTTTGCCCGGGCCTGCGATGTCGTCACGCTGGAATTCGAGAACATCCCGGTCAGTGCGGTCGAGGCGATTGTTGCCACCGGCACGCCCCTGCACCCGGGCGCGAAATCGCTGGCCCTGTCCCAGGACCGGGCGGACGAGAAAGCGTTCCTGCAAAGCATCGGCATCGCCACGGCGGACTATCGCATTATCGATTCGGACGCCGACATTGCGCCCGCGTTCACCGCACTCGGCGGCAAAGGTGTGCTCAAGACCCGGCGTGACGGATATGACGGCAAGGGTCAGGCCTGGCTGAAGAACGAGACAGATATTGCCGCGGGGTGGGAAAGCGTCGGGCGGGCGCCGTGCGTGCTGGAAGCGGCCATCGGGTTCCAGTGCGAAATTTCGGTCATTGTTGCCCGGTCCAGCACGGGCGAAACCGCCAGCTGGGCGCCGCCGAGGAATGTCCACGAGGATGGCATACTGGCGCGTTCGACTGTGCCGTCGGGCCTTGACCAGGCGGTCGAGGCCGAAGCGCGCAGGCAGGCCGTGATGCTGGTCGATGCGCTGGGCCATGTCGGTGTGCTGGCGCTCGAGTTTTTCGTCATGGCGGATGGTCGCCTGATCGCCAATGAATTTGCCCCGCGGGTCCACAATTCCGGGCACTGGACGCCGGAAGCCTGCCAGACCGGCCAGTTCGAGCAACACATCAGGGCGATTGCCGGCTGGAAGCTGGGCGACACGCATCGGCTTTTCGATGCGGAGATGATAAACCTGATCGGCACGGCAGGCTTGGTCGATCCGTCAAGCCTTGCCCCGAACGAGACGCTGACCCTCTATGGCAAGCGCGAGGCGCGTGCCGGACGCAAGATGGGCCACATCACCCGCCGCCTCAGCCCCCGAAAGGACTGAACCCATGCTGCTTCCCGTATCGACCTGGCAGGACATCGAGCAATGGCTCACACAATCGCGGACGATCGTCATTCCGATCGGTTCGATGGAACAGCACGGACCGAACGGCTTCATCGGAACTGATGCGCTCTGCCCGGAAATCATTGCGCGCCACGCCGAGAGCCTTGCGCCGGATGACATGCTGGTCGGGCCAACCTTCAATGTCGGCTGCGCGCAGCACCATCTCGGCTTTCCCGGCACGATCACGCTGCGGCCATCGACCATGATTGCCGCCATGGCAGACTGGACCGAAAGCCTGATGCGGCACGGGTTCGAGCGAATCTACTGGTACAATGGCCATGGCGGGAACATTTCGACCATCGAGGCCGCGTTCAGCGAGATTCATGCGCGGCGCAGCTTCGATCCGCGCGGCGAAGACAACCGGCCCGGCCTCAGCCTGAAGCGGCGTGACTGGTGGGACTTCAAGGACGTGATGGGCCTGTGCAACAAGCTTTATCCGGTCGGCCATGGCAGCCACGCGACGGCATCGGAAGTATCGGTCACCTATTACGCCTATCCGGACCGCGCACGGCCCGAGGTCGAAATGAGCCCGAAAATCGCGCCAAACGGCAAGATTGGCGACGCGGTGCAGTATCGGCGCGACTTTCCCGATGGCCGGATCGGCTCTGACCCGACCCAGTCGAATGCGGCCGATGGCGAGAAGATTGTCGAGGCAGCCGCCCGGGCCATGATCGACGACGTGATGCGGTTTTCTGAATAAGGTGTAACGCGCGACCTCAGTTCAGACTCTGGCCAGAGGGTCAGAAGGGCGGTATCAAAACAGGCTTCCAGAAAGGCGTGCGAACCGGATACATGCTCGACATTCAGAGGCTGGAAAAATCATTTGGCGCAAAGCACGCGGTGCGCGGCGTTTCCTTCCGGCTCGAGAAGGGAACCGTGCTCGGATTCCTTGGCCCGAACGGGGCCGGCAAGTCGACCACGATGCGCATGATCGCCGGTGTGCTGGAACCGGATGGCGGCGACGCCCTGATCGACGGAAAATCCATCCTGACAGACCGGCGCGAGGCCCAGCGCGCGCTGGGCTATCTGCCGGAAGGCGCGCCGCTTTACGAAGACATGACGCCGCCGGAATTCCTCGTCTTCATGGCCTCGGCCCGGGGCATGAAGGGTGCCGCGCGCAAGGACGGGGTCGAGCGGGCGATTGCCGATGCCCGTATCTCGACCGTCTGCGACCAGCGTATCGGATCGCTGTCGAAAGGTTATCGCCGCCGCGTGGGCCTCGCAGGCGCCATCCTGCATGACCCGCCCGTCCTGCTGCTCGACGAGCCGACTGACGGGCTCGATCCGAACCAGAAGCGGGCAGTGCGAGCACTGATCGCGCGCATGGCACCGCACAAGGCGATCCTGATCTCGACCCATACACTGACCGAAGTGCCGGCCATGTGCACACGCGCCCTCGTCATCGACCGGGGCATTGTCGTGGCTGACGACACACCGGACGCCCTCGCCAAGCGATCCGAGGACGGCTCGCTGGAGGGCGCCTTCATGCGCCTGACAGACCAGGCCGAAGCGGAAACGGCATGATGTCCTGGCTGAAGGAACAGTTCGGCGGCTTCACCGCCACCTATCGGCGCGAACTGGGCGCCTATTTCGCCACGCCGATGGCCTATGTCTTCCTGGCCGTCTTCCTGCTGGCGCTTGGCGTGTTCACCTGGGAGGCGTCGCGCTTTTTTGATACGGGGTCAGCTGATCTTGCCCCCTTCTTCGTCTGGCATCCCTGGCTGTACATGATCTTCCTGCCTGCACTCGCCATGCGGCTCTGGGCCGACGAGCGCACCGCCGGAACGGACGAGCTGCTCCTGTCGCTGCCGCTCGGCATGCCGGGGCTCGTGATTGGCAAATTGTTTGCGGCCTGGACAGTCGCGGGCGTCGGTCTCGCACTGACAGCGCCAATGTGGGTGACGGTCAACCTGCTCGGCAGTCCCGACAATGCGGCCATCGCACTGACCTATATGGTCAGCTTCCTGATGGCCGGGGCTTATCTTTCGATCGGTGCCGCGGTTTCCGCGTTGACCGGCAGCCAGGTGACGGCGTTTGTCATCAGCGTTGTCATCGCCTTTGTCTTCACGGCGGCCGGGTGGCCGCTTGTCCTCTCCGGTGTGCAGTCAGTGTTCGGTACGGGCACGGCGGAAATCGTCGCATCCTTTTCCTTCCTGACCCAGTTCGAAGGCGCTCAACGCGGCGTGCTGGAATTACGCGCCGTCATGTTCTTCCTTGGCTTCACAGCGTTCTGGGCGGTGCTCAACGGGCTCTGGGCCGCGCGTCAGAGGCTCGGATAGACCATGAAGGCGAAACATTATCTTCTCGCCGCGACGGCGCTGGCTACCACGATCTTCGTATCGGGAAACCTGGTTATCCAGAATGCCCTGTCAGGCGCACGTGTGGATTTCACCGAGAACAATCTCTACACGTTGTCGAAAGGCACCAAGGACGCGCTGGCAAGCGTCGCCGAACCCGTAGAAATCACGTTCGTCTACACACGCGGTGTCGGCCAGGAATATCCGGCTGTGCGTGCCTACGCGGCACGCGTGCGCGAATTGCTCGAATCGTATCGCAGCCAGTCGGGCGGGCAGGTCATCGTTCACGAGATCGACCCTTCGCCTTTCTCGAAGGCCGAAGACGAGGCCCTGGCTGCGGGCATCACGGCGGTGGGCACGAATGGCACCGACCCGCTCTATTTCGGGATCATCGGACGCAACGCCGTCGATGACCAGCGGGTGATCCCTTTCCTTGCGCCCGAACGGGAAGTGACTCTGGAATACGACCTGACAAGGATGGTTGCGCGGCTTGATGACCCGGATCCGCCACGCGTCGGGATACTCTCGTCCCTGCCGGGCATGACCGCGCCGGGCGGCGAAGGCGGCTACACGCTGCTGGCTGATATTACCAAGTCGTTCGACGTTGTTCGCATATCTGACGCGTTCCAGTCGCTGCCGGAAGACCTGGATGTGCTGTTCGTCGCTCACCCGCCGGAACTGTCACCTCGTCAGGAATGGCTGATCGACCAATACATCCTGCGCCAAGGCCGCGCCGTCATCATGGTCGACCCGGCAGCGAAGACCGCCATGGGCGGTGGTCTTCTCGGCATGTCACGTGATCATCCCCGGTCTGACCTTGGCGCGCTTGGCAAGGCATGGGGCGTCACCCTGTCTGAGGACGCTGTCGCAGACGCCGCGAACGCATTGCCGGTGCCCGTCGATACGGGCAATGGCCGCATGGAGGAGCTCGCACACCCGCTTTTCATCGGTGCGCCTGCGGCAGACATGAACGCGAACGACCTTGTGACGGCAGACCTGACGCGAAACGTGAATTTCGGTGCCCCCGGCGCATTGCTTGCCGGTACCCTGCCGGACGGTGCCGTTTTCTCACCACTCATCTCAACCGGTCCGAGCCCGTCTTATATCGATGCCGGGGAAGCCGTTCGCGACATGACGCCCGGTGACGTATTGAAATCCTACAAGACGTCGCCGCAGCCTCTCGTCCTGGCAGCCCGTCTGTCGGGATCGCTCACGACGGCCTTTCCTGCCGGTGCACCGGCATTGGACGAACCAAACGACCCGGGGCTGGCCGAGCTGGCCCGCGCCGAGGCGGCGAACGCCCAGCCACACATCTCTACAAGCGTGACAGATGCGGAGATCGTGCTGATCGCGGACGTCGATGCGCTGGCAGACGATTTCTACATCATTCCCGGACGGGATGTCGTCGTGGCCGACAATGGCGCGCTTGTACTGAACGCGATTGATGCCCTGTCAGGCGGCGGGGAACTGTCTCGCCTCAGGTCGCGCGCGCCGAGCCTGAGGCCGATGACACGGATCGACCGGATGCGCGAAAGCGCAGAGGCCAAATATTTCCGCCAGCAGGCCGAACTCGAGAACCGCCTTGCGACGGCGCAGTCCCGGCTCGAGGAGTTACAGGATATCAGTGCAACAGACGGCTTTTTCTCAGGCGACCTCGAATCTGTCCTGTCTGAAGACGAACGTGCGGAACTTGCAAAACTGCGCGCGGATATCGTCGAACTGCGCGAGCGGTTGCGCAGTATCGAGCGGGACTATCGGCGCGATATCGACCGGCTGGAAGGCATGCTCAAACTGATAAACATCTGGGGCGGCCCCCTCCTGATCGGGTTGATTGGCCTGCTTGTATGGCGGCGTCAGAACTTCCGGGAGGGTCGGGGCGCATGACAGACGTTCCGTCTCAAAGGCGCGTGCGGCGCCTGCAAGTGCTTGGCGCGGTGGCGGGGGCGCTGACCGTGCTGGCTTTCCTCTTCAGCCTCGGTGGCCAGGACTCGCCGCAAAGCTCCGAACGCATGGGGGATCCGGTCCTGCCGGGCTTCGCTGCCGTACGCGCGGAAGCGAGCGAGATCCGGGTTACACTGGCTGATGAAGCCTACAGCCTGGTCAACGGACCGCACGGCTGGACACTTGGCGGAACTGATGGCTACCCCATTCGTGCCGACAGGCTGGCCGACCTCGCCGGCGGACTAGAGACGCTGACCTGGGGCGAGGGACGCACGCGCGACCCCGGCAAGATGAACCGTATCGGTCTTGGGGATCCACGCGACGGCGGCACAGGCGCCCTGATTGAAATCGTGAACGAAGCCGGCACCGTCACCGCCGCGCTTCTGACGGGCCGCAAGGGTCCGAATGTCTATGCAAGGCTACCCGGCGAAGCGCAGGCTTTCCGCGTCAATGGCGACTTGCCGCCGCTCTACAATCACGACGCCTGGCTCGATCTCGACATCATCGACATCCATGAGGACGCCGTTTCGGCCGTTCGCCTGTACGACGCCGGCGGCAACAGCCTGTACCTTCAACGTTCGGTCGGCAGCAGCGAGCGGAGTTTTCGCCCGGCACCGCCGTATCAGGACTATCGCCTTGTTAGTCGTATCGCCGCCTCGACGCCGGCGCTTGCCCTCACGCGACTCCAGCCGATCGGGGTAAAGCCTGCCGCGAAATTGACGACACGGATGGCGGCGCGCCACATAACGGAAACGCATGATGGTCTGGAAGTGGAGCTGAGGGCCTATCGCGAACCGGATGGCTATTTCGTCACGTTGCGGGCCGTCGAAGCGGGCGAAGGCGCCCAGCGTGGCAGCACAATCAATCAGAAGGCGGCCGGATGGGCGTTCGAGGTGACTGAATTCGACTGGAATGACTTTACGCCATCCATCGCATCGATCGTGCGCCCGCCTTTGCCCGATGAAACGGACGCGCCGGCCCAGCCCTGAGGCCTAACGGCTGATATCCATCGCAGCGAGGACGCGGCCGAAGCCCGCTTCCTGGACAACAAGCGCGCAGGTCGTTTTGCAGACAGACGGGTCGATTTCGACACGCCCGCCGATCCACGGCCCGATCGATGTCACGTGCGTGACCGGATGGACCATGTTGGTCGGGTTTGCATCGCCGTCGAGGTAATCAACCACAAAGATATCGGTGAGGCCGGTGACGGAACCCGTCAGTTCGATTTTCTCGCCCTTGCGTGCGAGATGCGCTGGCGAAGGGGCGGCATGGCTGACGCGCTCGAGTGCAGACTCGACCTGAGCCGGTTTGCTGCCCGGGCATTGCTCAAGGCCGTTATAGACGGTCTGCGGCGTATAGGGACCGCGCAGCCGGAACCTGTCGACATAGGCCCTCTGGCGATCCTTGGATTCGACCAGGGCCATCGGGTCTTTTTCACCCAGGTAATCCCAGTAATCGACCGACCAGGTGAGGATCAGCACGTCATCGCGCTCCGCGTCGACTGTCGTCATCGTGCGATGCGCCTTGGGACAGGCCCGGCAATTATGCGAGGCGAAGAGCTCGACGAGGACGGGCGCCGGTGCGTCGACCGGCGCAGGCTTTTGCGCCGCTGCCGGAAATGCCGTCAGGGCAAGCAGTATCAGGGAAGGCAGGTGTGCATGTTTCATTACAGCCTCGTTATAGGCCCATGCCAAATCGCATGACAATCACAGGGGTGTGAGGACTGCTAAAAAGCCCTCCGCGCCGAAACGCGAAGGGCTTTGATAAGCGTGGGTCCTGCCGGCTTTTCCCTACAGGGCTTCGCGGGCAAGATTGCGCAGCACGTAGTGAAGAATGCCGCCATTGCGATAATAATCGAGCTCGTTTTCCGTATCGATACGAAGCGTCGTTTTTGCAATGAAGGTCGTGCCGTCTTCGCGCGTGATTTTCACGTCCATGGTCTGGCGGGGCTGGATGTCGGCAACGCCTTCGATCGAGACCTGTTCCTTGCCGGTAAGACCCAGGGTTTCCGCGCTTTCGCCGTCTGCGAACTCAAGTGGCAGGACGCCCATGCCGATCAGGTTGGAGCGGTGGATCCGCTCGAAGCTGCCTGCGATCACGGCGCGCACGCCGAGCAGGATCGTGCCCTTTGCGGCCCAGTCGCGCGACGAGCCATTGCCATAGAGGTCGCCCGCGAAGATCACCAGTGGCACATCTTTCTTCTGGTAGCGCATTGCGGCGTCGTAGATCGCCATCTGCTCGCCATCAGGATAGTGAACGGTCACGCCGCCCTCGACGCCCGGCACCATCTGGTTCTTGATACGGATGTTGGCGAATGTGCCCCGCATCATGACCTGGTGGTTGCCGCGCCGCGAGCCGTAGGAGTTGAAGTCCAACGCGCTGACCTGGTGGGCCTGCAGATATTCGCCAGCCGGGCTGGAAGCCTTGATCGAACCGGCCGGGGAAATGTGGTCGGTCGTGATTGAATCACCAAACAGGGCCAGCACCCGGGCATTCTCGATATCGGTCGGTGTGTCAGGCTCAAGCCCCATGCCTTCAAAATAAGGCGGGTTCTGAACATAGGTCGATCCAGGTGGCCAGCTATAGGTCTGCCCGCCGGACACTTCGATGCCCTGCCAATGCTCGTCGCCCTTGAACACGTCGGAATAGCGCGCCGCGAACATTTCCGGCGTCACGGCGACGGCCATCACTTCGGCAATCTCGTGCGATGACGGCCAGATATCCTTCAGATAGACATCATTGCCATCCTTGTCCTGACCCAAAGGATCCGTTGTCAGGTTGACGCGCAACGACCCGGCAATCGCATAGGCGACGACCAGAGGCGGGGAGGCGAGATAGTTCGCCTTGATGTCGGGACCGATCCGGCCTTCGAAGTTGCGGTTGCCAGACAGGACCGAGCAGGAGACGAGGTCGCCGTCTGCAATCGCCTTGGCGAGTGGCGCATCGAGCGGGCCCGAGTTGCCGATACAGGTGGTGCAGCCATAGCCGACGAGATTGAAGCCGAGCGCATCAAGGTCGTCTGACAGGCCAGCCTTGTCGAGATAATCCGTGACGACCTGGCTGCCGGGGGCAAGCGAGGTCTTGACCCATGGCTTGCTCTTCAGGCCGAGCGCTGCGGCGTTGCGAGCCACCAGGCCAGCCGCCACCATGACGCTGGGGTTCGATGTGTTGGTGCACGACGTGATCGCCGCAATGAACACATCGCCATGCGTGACCGTATAGTCTTCGCCTTCAACGGTGATCGGCTCAGCTGCGTCTGCCAGCTTGCCGAATTCCTTGACCATGGCGTCCGCGAACGCCGTGTCGCCTTCAGACAGCAGCACACGGTCCTGAGGGCGTTTCGGGCCGGAGATCGACGGCACGACCGCGCCGAGATCAAGTTCGAGCGTGTCGGTGAAGATCGGTTCGGCCTGTTCGGGGCGCCAGTAGCCCTGCGCCTTGGCATAGGCTTCCACCAGCGCCACGCGGTCAGCGTCGCGGCCCGTGTTCTTGAGGTATTTGACCGTATCCTCATCAACCGGGAAGAAGCCGCATGTTGCGCCGTATTCCGGCGCCATGTTCGAGATCGTTGCCTCATCTTCGAGCGTGAGGCTGGCAAGGCCGGGGCCGAAGAATTCGACAAACTTCCCGACGACGCCTTTTTTGCGCAGCATCTGGACAACCGTGAGCACGAGATCCGTTGCGGTGGCGCCTTCAGCCATCTTGCCGGTCAGTTTGAAGCCGATGACTTCAGGAATGAGCATTGAAACCGGCTGGCCCAGCATGGCGGCCTCGGCTTCGATTCCGCCGACGCCCCAACCGAGCACAGCGAGAGCGTTGATCATGGTCGTGTGGCTGTCGGTGCCGACGCAGGTATCAGGGTAGGCAACGTTCTCGCCGTTTTCCTCTTTCGTCCAGACGGTCTGGCCGAGATATTCGAGGTTCACCTGGTGGCAGATGCCGGTGCCCGGAGGCACGACACGGAAATTCTTGAAGGCGGTCGAGCCCCAGCGCAGGAACTCATAGCGTTCCTGGTTGCGCTTGTACTCCATCTCGACATTCTTTTCGAAACTGCCGGGGCCAGCGAAACTGTCGACCATGACCGAGTGGTCGATCACGAGATCGACAGGCACCTGCGGGTTGATCGCTTCCGGTGACGCGCCGAGCTTGGCTGCGGCGTCGCGCATGGCGGCGAGGTCAACCACGGCCGGAACGCCGGTGAAATCCTGCATCAGCACGCGCGCCGGGCGGTAGGCGATCTCGTGGCTGGTGGCGCCCTTGTTGTCGAGCCAGGCCCTGAACGCGAGAATGTCGGCTTTGGTGACCGTCTTGCCATCTTCAAAGCGCAGCATGTTCTCCAGCAGCACTTTCAGCGAGGCCGGCAGGCGCGACACATCGCCAAGTCCGTTTTCAGAGGCTGCGGCGAGCGAATAATAAGTGTACGTCTTGCCAGCAGCGGTAAGCGTGCGTTTGGATTTGAAGCTGTCGAGAGACGGCATGCGGGAGACCTCGCGTCTTGGAGTGAAAGGTGGTGCCGCAGCGGTGCGGCGCGTTACCTCGTGTCATATAGGTGCTAAGGGCCTGATGCAATTGGGGCAAAGGGTCTATTCGGGAGATGATGTGCAGCTTTTGACAGCGTCCGGACTGGGCATCCTGCGCGGAGAGCGGGTGCTGTTTGAAGGGGTGTCACTGGCAGTGGCGCCGGGCGAGGCCGTGGTGCTGAGGGGCCCCAACGGCGCCGGCAAGACCACTTTGCTGCGCGTACTGGCCGGGCTGACGCGGCCGGAAGCGGGCAGTGTGGACCGGGAGGCCGCCCACCATTGGGTGGGCCATCGCGATGGCCTGAAGCCAAACGAAACACCGCGCACGCATCTTAAACTCTGGGCGAAAGCCTGGGGGGCAACCGCCGATGTGGACGTAATTCTCAATGACATGGGGCTTTCGCGGCCTACGGACGTCGCCGCGCGCTACCTGTCCGCCGGCCAGAGGCGGCGCACGGCGCTGGCGCGGCTGATGCTGGAAATACGCCCGGTCTGGCTGCTGGACGAGCCGTTCACAGCGCTGGACGCAGAGGGGCGCGAGCGGGTCCTTGCGATGGTGGCAGGGCATCGGCAAGGGGGTGGCGCGGTGGTGGCAGCGGTGCATGGCGATGCGGGTTTCGCGGCGAGCCGGGAGATGGTGCTGTGAGCCCGGCCCCGATCCTCTCCGCCTTCCGGCAGGCGCTCGGCGAAGCCTGGGCGGGCGGCGCAGGTGCACTATTGCCGCTTGGTTTCTTTGCCGGGGCCGCCGTTCTGGTGCCGCTGGGTATCGGAACCGAACCCGGCATGTTGCGCGCGGTCGGCCCGGGCATTCTCTGGGTATCACTTGCGCTATCCAGCCTTGTCACGCTGGAACGGATCTTCCAGGCCGATGTCGAGGATGGCGCGCTGGACCTGTGGCTGCAGGCGGGCGCGCCTGTTTCGGCCATCGCCGCGGCCAAGACATTCGCGCACTGGCTAACGGCCGGCCTGCCACTGGCGCTGATGAGCCCTGTCCTGGCGCTGATGTTCCAGGCCGAGGCGGGCGCGGACCTGCTGGCAGGCGCGCTGATCTACGGGCTCGGCGGGCTCGCTTTCTTCTTCTGGGGCGGGGTCGGCGCCGCCCTGTCGGCAACGGTTCGGCGTGGAGGATTACTTATTGCCCTGATTGCGCTGCCGCTTTACGTGCCGACGGCGATTTTCGGGTCGATGGCGATGAGCGGTGCAGCGGGCGGTGACAGCGCGCCCCTGTTACTGGTCGCATCAACACTGTTTGCGCTGGCGCTGGCGCCGTTCGCCATGGCTGCGGCGCTGCGCTTGGCGGCGGATTGAGGGAAGGCTATCTGATGGGCATGTTATCGTCATTTGCAAATCCGCACCGGTTTCTGGCGCTGTCGAACTGGCTGGCGCCGCTCTTCTATGCGCTGGGTGCGGCCCTGATCGCATGGGGCCTATGGCAGGGCCTGTGGATGGTGCCGAAGGATGAATACCAGGGCGGCGACATCATGCGGGTGATGTTCATCCATGTTCCCGCAGCATGGCTGGCCATGGCGAGCTATTCGGCAATGGCGGTGGCGAGTTTCATCTGGTTCGTCTGGCGACATGAACTGGCCGATATTGCCGCCAAGGCGATTGCACCGCTCGGCGCGACATGGACCGCGCTTTGCCTCGCCACAGGCTCTGTCTGGGGCAAGCCGACCTGGGGCACATGGTGGCAATGGGATGATGCGCGGATGATGAGCGTCCTGTTCCTACTGTTCCTCTTCCTCGGTTACATGGCCCTGCGCGCAGCAATGGATTCGCGACAAAAGGCGGCGCGCGCCGGCGCGATCCTTGCCATGGTGGGGGGATTGAATGTGCCGCTGATCAAGTTCTCAGTCGACATGTTCACCTCGCTGCACCAGGATTCCAGCGTCATCACGTCTGAAGGACCGAAAATGGCGGCTGTCTATCTCTGGCCCCTGCTGATGAGCGGACTGGGCCACTCCCTGCTCTTCGGCGCCCTGGTGATGACCCTGATGCGGGCGGAAATATGGACGCGCCGGGCCGCGCGCCAGCGCGCCAGATTATTGGCGGGCGCATGATGGATTTCCTGCCGCACCTCGACAAGAATGCCGCCTATATCTGGGCCTGCTACGGGCTGGGCCTTGTATTGATCGGCGGCGCTGTAATCGGCGTCATGCTGAAAGCCCGCGCCGCAAAATCTGCGCTGGAACGGATGAATGTCAGCGACGAGGACGCGTCATGAAGGGCTGGCTGGCCGCAATCCCGGTAGTGGCGCTGCTGCTGTTTGCAGGACTGGCGCTGTCCCAGCTGCTGAGCCCCAAGAAGGGCGACTTTGAACGCATTTCGCGGGTTGCGCCGGATCGGTCGTTCGAAACGCTCGAAGGTTCAGCCCTGACGTTCGCGCCGCCGCCAGGCGGCCAGAGCGTGGTAGTCAACCTGTTCGCCAGCTGGTGCGCGCCGTGTGAGGCCGAGCATCCTCAGCTAATGACGCTGTCGGAAGCGTTTCCCGGCCGAGTCTATGGTGTGCTGTACAAGGATACAGAAGCCAACGGCGCCGACTTCCTGGACCGGATGGGCGACCCCTTTACCGAGGTGGCGCTGGATCCGGACGGGCAAGGCGGGCTGGATTTTGGATTGACCGGCGTGCCGGAAACATTCGTGATCTCAAGCAAGGGCGAGATCCTGGTACATGTCTCGGGGCCGCTTGGGCCGGACGACGTACGTGAGGTGAGCGGGGCGCTGAATGCGCCCCGCAACTGACCTCGAAGTCTTACTTCTTTTTGCGGCGAACCGGCTTGGCCTTGGTGACAGGCTTCGGCACTGGCGTGGCCTTGGCGGCAACCTTCGCTTTCGGCTTGGCTTTGGCTTTTGGCTTCGGCTTGGCTTTGGTCACGACTTTCGGCGCTGGGGCTGGCTTTGGCGCAGCGGCAGGTTTTGCCACGGGCGCTTCGGCATCTTCCACCAGTTTCGAAAGACCCGACAGGAGCGCGTCCTGCTTGGTCTTCGGCATGGCGTCGAACAGTGCGGCGTCGGCAGCGTCAACAGCAGGCTGTGCTTTTTCGAGCGCCTTGCGACCCTTGGCCATCAGCGAAACGGATTTGGCGCGGGCGTCGGCTTTTGATGCAACGCGCTTGATGAGGCCAGCCTTTTCCATGCGGGCGACCATGTCGGCTAGCGTCGAGCGATCGATACCCGTCGCATTCACGAGGTCGGACTGGCTGACGCCTTCATTGCCGGACAGGGCGGCGAGAACCGAGAACTGACGCAGCGTGACGCCGGCAGCCTTGAGGGCGACGGCCGAATGGTTGGCAGCAATCTGTTGCGCGCGGTGCAACAGGTGGCTGGGCGATTTGTTGAGTTTGAAACTGGTTGTGGAAGCCATGATATTGTCTACTTTCAGGTTTTGGCGCGGTTTCCCGCCGAAATTGGGTTGGTGGATTGCTTAAAGCAGGAGGCCCGTGTGCGGATCAACTGTTTTCTCCATAAGAGGGATAGGCTGAAGATTTGATGACGGATGACTTAGCAAATGGTTCCATTTTGCCTGATTTCAGGCTGGATGTGCCCGATGGCGACGATCGAACGCGCCGAATCTGCAATAATTGCAACTTTATCGACTACGTGAATCCGAAGATTGTCGCCGGTTCGGTGGTCACGCGCGGCGACAAGATTTTGCTCTGCCGCCGGGCAATCGAACCGCGCAAGGGATTCTGGACGCTGCCCGCCGGTTTCATGGAAGAGAACGAAACCGTCGAGGATGCCGCGCGCCGGGAGGCGCAGGAAGAAGCGTGTGCCGATATCCGGATCGAACAGGTCCTGGCGGTCTATTCCGTGCCGCGCATCAGCCAGGTTCAGGTGATGTTCCGGGCCAGCCTCGCGTCCGGCATTGCCGCAGGCCCCGAAAGCGAAGAGGTCGGGCTGTTTGCGTGGAAAGATATTCTCTGGTCCGAACTGGCCTTCCCGACGGTCGTCTGGGCGCTGACACAGTTTGCCGCCACACGGCACCTCAGCGCGTTCCCGCCGTTCACCAATCCGCCGGGAACAGAAAAAGTCACGCGCTAGGCGTCATCCGGCTCTGCGGGCGCCGTCATATGTTTGAGCGTGTAGGGCGTGTTGGCGAGCGCAAACAGGAAAGTGATGACGATATTGCCGAGCTTCCAATTGGCCCAGGTGGCTTCGGTAAAACTGCGCCACAGGAACTCGTTCCAGATCGCCATCGCAATGAAGAACAGTCCCCAACGGATCGCCAAAGTCTTCCAGGCAAAATCGGGCAGCTCGAATACGGTGTGAAACAGCATTTTCCAGATGTTTCGTCCGACCGCGAGACCGCCAAAAATGACACTGGCATAGATCAGGTTGATGATTGTCGGTTTGACGAAGAGAAATATTTTCGACTGGAGCAGGATCCCGGCAATCCCGAAACTCCCGATCAGGGCGGACGAGACGAGAAGGAAGGGCGGGATTCTCTGCCCCTTGATGAGTTTCTGGATGACAACCGCAAATGTAATCACGATCAATGCGCCGGTGGCCCAGTAAAGCGCGGTGTCCTTCGTCAGCAGTCCATCGCCCTCTGGAAAGCGCAACAACACATTGTAGATCAGGATGAAGGCGAGCGTCGGGCCGAGTTCGCTCCAGATGCTGCCAGCTTTCTTGGCTGCAGTGTCGTTGGCGACCGGTGGTTTTGAAGTGTCTGTCATACGGTATCTTACGCGGCCATGCCGCCCCTGGATGCTTTGCGACTGTCTTGCATAAAGCGACACGCACCGCCAGACGGGATCACGCCCCGACCTGCATCAGCACGAGACCACAGCCCAGCACGGCAGCAGCGATGGTGCGGCGCCGGCCGAAACCCTCGTGAAGCAGGAACGCACCGAACCCGGCCGCGAACACCACTGACGTTTCGCGAAGGGCCGTCACGATCGCCGCGTCGGTCAGCGTGTAGGCAAAAATGGCGAGGCCGTATGAGAACGCTCCGAGCATACCAGCGATGATGCCGCCACGGATCTGCGGACGGATCGCCGTCATGATACCGCCCCGGCGCTGCCAGAGCGCGACGAGCGTCACGCCGATCCAGTCGAACAGGAACAACCAGACGACGAAGGTCAGGAGGTTCGGCATTTCCCGGACGCCCCGCGCGTCGGCAACCGCGTAGAGGCCGACGCCCAATGCTGTCATCACCGACCAGAACAGTGCTGACCGGTCGAGACGGCGCGCGTGGACGGTTGCGCCGGTCGGCATGGCGAAGACAATGATCGCGGCGCTGGCGGCGACAAGGCCGGCAATCTGCCAGAATGAGAGCGACTCGTGCAGCGCGATGCTGGCAATGGTTGCCGTCGCAAGCGGGCCAAGGCCACGCATGACCGGAAAGACGAGCGACAGGTCGCCACGATGCAGGGCCCGGACGGCGCTGAACTGGTAGAACCAGTGCACCGCGATCGAGAGCGCAAGAAAGGGTAGGGTTTCACGTGGCGGCAACGGCACAAAAAACGCGAGCGGGAGGACGCTCAGCGCCATGACGATGGACAGGACCATGCGGGACGTGAGGATGTCGCCGCCGCGTTTGACGAGCACGTTCGATGCCGCCAGCGAGATGGCGGACATCAGGCAGATCGCGACGGGGAGGAGCGTGCTGGTCATGGCGGGCGGTGTATGCGCGGGTTTGAACCAGGGGGGAAGCCCGACGCCGCGTCAGGGTTTGACTCATGCCGCCTGAGGTTCATTCTTTGCCAAAATGAGGGAGACGAACGTCATGGCCACCCACGATATCATCCTGCGCGGCGGGCTCGTTTTTGACGGCAGTGGCGCCGCGCCCCGCGAGATGGACGTCACGGTCGATGGCGGCGTGATTACAGGCTTGGGCAAGGTTAATGGCAAGGGCCGCGAGGAGATCGACGCGCGCGGCCAGATCGTCACGCCGGGCTTTGTCGATATTCACACTCATTATGACGGACAGGCGGCCTGGGGCAGCGAAATCAGCCCATCCTCCCTGCACGGCATTACCAGCGTCGTGATGGGCAATTGCGGGGTCGGCTTTGCGCCGTGCCGCAGCCAAGACCATGACCGGTTGATCCGCCTGATGGAGGGCGTCGAGGATATTCCGTTTCCGGTATTGGCCGAAGGCCTGCCTTGGGCCTGGGAGAGCTTTCCGGACTATCTCGACTTCCTTGGCGACCGTGAATTCGACGTCGATATCGCCGCCCAGCTGCCGCATGCCGCATTGCGCGTGTTCGTCATGGGCGACCGGGGCGCCAATCGCGAGGATGCAACACCAGCCGAGATCGCCGAAATGGCGCGGCTGGCGAAAGAGGCGGTCATGGCCGGGGCGATCGGCTTTTCGACGTCGCGTACACTCAATCACCGCACGTCTGACGGCCAACCGACACCAACGCTGACCGCCAGCGAAGCAGAATTGACCGGAATCGCCATGGGCCTTTCAGACGCCGGACGGGGCGTCCTGCAATTCGTGTCGGACTTCAACGACCCCCAAAAGGAAGCCGCAATGCTGCGCCGGATCGTCGAGGCGTCGGGTCGGCCATTATCCGTGTCGCTGGCACAGGCCGATGTCGCGCCGGAAGGCTGGCGTGCGCTGCTGGGCGCCATTGAACAAGCCGCCGAAAACGGACTGCCGATGGCCGCCCAGGTGGCACCGCGCCCCGTGGGCGTTTTGCTAGGTCTCGAACTCACACTCAATATATTCAGTGCGCATCCTGTATTCAGGGAAATTGCCGATCTGCCGTTTGAGGAAAAGGTGCGCCGCCTGAATGACCCGGTTTTCCGGGCACGCCTGCTCGCCGATGAGCCGGCGACCGACAACCCGTTCTTGAAAGTCATGCTGCGCAGTTTCGGCAAGATGTTCCAGCTGTCAGACCCGGTCGACTATGAGCCGGGCCCCGAGCGCACGATCGAGGCGATAGCGGCCGGGCGCGGCGTCAGCAATGAAGAGGCCGCCCTCGACCTGATGCTGGAACGCGGCGGACGCGGCATGCTCTACCTGCCCTTCCTCAATTATTCGCAAGGCAGCCTCGAGCCGATCCGCGCGATGATGGAAAGCCCGGTCTCGCTGCCGGGTCTGTCCGATGGCGGCGCCCATGTCGGCATGATCTGCGATGGCAGTTTCACCACCACCATGCTGACCCATTGGGGCCGCGACCGCTCGCGCGGGCCGAAACTGCCACTGGAATACCTGATCCACCGCCAGACGCAGAAAACAGCAAACTGGATGGGCTTCAATGATCGCGGGCTGATCGCGCCGGGCTACCGGGCCGATCTCAACGTCATCGATCTGACCAACCTGAAACTGCACCTGCCGGAAGTCCAGTATGACCTGCCAGCTGGCGGGCGGCGGCTGATGCAGAGGGCGAGCGGCTATACGGCGACCATCCTGGCCGGGCAGGTGACCTTCCGCGATGGCAAGCCAACGGGCGCGAAACCGGGGCGTTTGCTGCGCGGCGCGCAAGCGGCACCTGTGCGTGCGATGGCGGCGGAATAAGCCCTAATCGATTGCCCCGACCAGCGCTTGCGCGAAGGCGTGGGCGCTGAACGGGCGCAGGTCGTCGGCCCCTTCGCCGACCCCGATGAAGTGGATCGGCAGGTCGTGCGCCTCGGCGATGGCGACGAGCACCCCGCCCTTGGCCGTACCGTCGAGCTTCGTCATCACCAGGCCCGTGACACCGGCTGTATGTCGGAACGCCTCAACTTGGCTCAGCGCATTCTGTCCGACCGTGGCATCGAGCACGAGGATAACGTCATGCGGCGCCTCGGGATCGAGCTTGCGCGCGACGCGGACCACTTTTTCCAGTTCGGCCATCAGTTCGGCCTTGTTCTGGAGGCGGCCAGCCGTGTCGACGAGGACGAGATCGAGGTCTTCAGCCTTGGCGCGCTCTATGGCTTCGTAGACGAGACCCGCCGCATCCGCGCCTGTGGGCTTGGACATGACGGGGATGCCTGCCCTATCACCCCATACGGTGAGCTGCTCGATAGCCGCTGCACGGAACGTATCACCAGCAACCAGCAAGGCCTTGGCGCCCTGATCCTTCAGCTTGGACGCAATCTTGCCGATCGTCGTCGTCTTGCCGGAGCCATTGACGCCGACGAACAGCACGACACGCGGGCGCGGACCGTCTGAAAAGTCGACAATCTGCTCGCGCGGCGCGAGGACGGACTCAATTTCGGCTGCGAGGGCCTGTTTGATCTCGTTTTCAGTGATTTCCTTGTCGTACCGCTCTTTTGACAGGTTCCTGGTCACGCGCCGGGCGACGGCGGCGCCGAGGTCTGACGTGATCAACAGGTCCTCGAGATCTTCGAGCGTCTCGTCGTCCAGCTTGCGCTTGTTGAAGGCGGCGAGGCCCGAACCAAGACGGGACGAGGAGCGTGCGAGGCCCGAGCCGAGTTTGGCGACAAAGCCGGGATCATGGCTTCAGCTTCCAGCGCAGCACGGGCCGCCGCTTCGCGTTCTTCGCGCAGGCGCACGGCTTCGCGGCGGTCTTCCAGCAGTTTCAGTTCGGCGGCGGCCTTGGCGCGGGCGGCTTCGCGCTCTTTGCGGGCCAGCCGGGCGGCTTCGGCCTCGGCCTCAAGACGCTTCGCCTCGGCTTCGTCAGCCCGGGCAAGGGCTTCGGCGCGAGCGGTGTCAGCCTTGCGGGCTTCTTCGTCGAGGCGGGCGGCTTCGGTCTCGGCGTCGGCGGCTTCACGCGCCTGCCGGTCTTCCCAGGCCTTGTTCGCCTCGGCGACGACGCGCTCGATTTCGGCCTTTTCGGCGGCTTTAGCGGCGATTTCAGCGTCGCGTGCAGCCATCTCGTCGGCCGAGAGTTCCGGCTCGGCCATCGCGGCACCGGCCGCCTTTGCCGCGTCCTGCGCCTTTTTCTTCCCGAACCAGAGGATCATTCAATTATCCCAATAAGCTGCGTGCCGTTGTGCCCGGTTATATGGGTACGTGCGACGCGTCCAGCAGGCGGCAAATTGCTTTCCAGCTGCACGGGTGTGAAGTCGGGCAGGCGGGCCGACGCATCACGCTCCACAAGGGCGTCGACACGGCTGCCGACATGGCGATCAAGATGGGCGACAAGCGCTTTTTCGCCGGCGGCGCGAAGACGGGCGGCGCGGGCCTTGATCGTAGCCTTGTCCAGTTGCGGCATGCGGGCCGCCGGGGTGCCGGGACGGGGGCTATAAGGGAAAGCATGCAGGAAACTGATGCCGCACTCGTCGACGAGGCGCAGAGAATTCTCGAAATGCGCTTCGGTTTCCGTCGGAAAGCCGGCGATCAGGTCTGCGCCGAAGGCCATGTCCGGGCGGGCATCACGCAGGCGCTGTGTCAGCGCAATTGCTTGGCCGCGCGAATGGCGGCGTTTCATGCGTTTGAGGATGAGGTCGTCACCATGTTGCAGCGAGAGGTGCATGTAGGGGGCAAGGCGAGGCTCGGAGAGCGCTTCAACCAGTGCGTCGTCAATCTCGATGGCATCGATGGACGAGATGCGCAGCTGGGCAAGGTCAGGCACCAGTTTCAGGATGCGCTGGACGAGGTTGCCGAGCTGCGGCGTGCCGGGCAGGTCTGCGCCCCAGCTGGTCAGGTCCACGCCGGTGAGCACGACTTCATGATGCCCGGTCTCGACGAGACGACGCACCTGCGCCACGACTTCGCCAGCCGGCACGGAGCGGGAGTTCCCCCGGCCATAAGGGATGATGCAGAACGTGCAGCGATGGTCGCAGCCGTTCTGGACCTGCACATAGGCACGTGCCCGGCCCTCCATGCCGTCGATCAGGTGGGCAGCGGTTTCGCGCACGGCCATGATGTCGTTGACCCGGACCTTTTCATGGCCGGTGAGCAGCGTGCCCGGTTGCCATGTCTCGGCCTGCATCTTTTCGTGATTGCCGATGACGCGGGTGACTTCCGGCATGGCAGCGAACATGGCCGGGTCGATCTGCGCGGCGCAGCCTGTCACAAGGATCGGCGCGCCGGGATGATCCTTGGCCGCGCGGCGGATCGCCTGGCGGGCGGAGCGGACGGCTTCGGACGTCACCGCGCACGTATTGATGATGACCGCATCGCCGAGGCCAGCGTCTGTCGCATGGCTGCGCATCACCTCCGATTCATAGGTGTTGAGGCGGCATCCGAGCGTGATCAGCGTCGGGCTGGAAGGGGCTGTCGTATCAGTCATGGCTGGTTTCACCGGCCACATCGCGCCGTCTGGGCCGGGAATCAAGTCGCAGGGGCCAGTCGGCGTTCAGATTACCGTCTCGAATTCCAGCTCGACGGGGCCTGTCATGTAGACATGGTCGTCGCTTTCGCGCCAGTCGATCAGCAGTTCGCCGCCATCCAGAATCATCTTGACCGTGCGCTCTGTCAGCCCGGCTCGGGCCGCGCAGACGAGCGCCGCGCAGGCGCCTGTGCCGCAGGCCTTGGTGAGCCCGGCCCCACGTTCCCAGACACGCAGCCGGATATTGTTCCTGTCGAGCACCTGCGCGAATCCGACATTCGTGCCCTCCGGGAACAGCGGATGCCACTCCACCAGAGGTCCGATCGCCGGAATGTCATAGGCATCGACATCTTTCACGAAGAAGACGGCATGCGGATTGCCCATGGAGACAACAGCCGGGCGCGACAGGATGGGCTTGTCCATCGGGCCGATCTTCACGTCGACGCCGCGCACGTCCATCTTTTCTGCCAGCGGAATGTCTTCCCAGCCCATCAGCGGCGAGCCCATATCGACCCTGACAAGGCCGTCGATGGCCTTGTAGCCTTTCAGCATGTCGGCCTCGGTCTGGATCGTGACCATCGGCTTGCCGGTTTCTTCGAGGATCAGGTAGGCCACGGCGCGGGCACCATTGCCGCAGGCCGCCACTTCGCCGCCATCGGCATTCCAGATCCGCATGAACACGTCCTTGGTCGCATCGCGTTCGAGCGCAATCACCTGATCGGCCTGCAGGTCAGCCGCGATCTGGCGCACCTGCTCAACCGTCGGCGCAAAGGGCGTCGAGCGGGCATCAAACACGGCAAACGCATTGCCGGCACCATTCATCTTCCAGACTCTCATTGCGGTTGTGTATTCCGTTTTTTGCCGGCGTCAAACCGGGCGATTCAAATCGCTACTTTGGGAGCCGGCTGGCAACCACCCAGCCGCCGACCTGTACACACAGGACAAACACCAATGCACCATACATCAGCGTGTGGGAGATGAAGAGCGACAGGATCGCAATCGCCACACAGCCATAGTCGACAAGGTCGCTGGACATCAGCCAGCCCTGCGGCTGGCGGGCACGGCGCACGTCATGCAGTGTCACGGTACGCCAGACCCGGCCCATGTCGGGCGGACCGAACTCTGCCAGAAGCTGTTTCGGGTCGAGAATGCCCGTCATTTCGGCCAGATCCGCAGCCCGCGCTTCCCCGATGGCGATCGAGCGCCGCCGGGCCGACGTGCCAATCAGGCTGACCAGTGCAGACAAGACGACCGCCAGCACCATGGCCGCAATCGTAAAACCGTCAAAAGGGCCATATCCGCTCATGCCCGACTATATAGGCATGCCGCGTCCGGACGGAAGCACTAAGCGGTCAACGCTTTGGGATGGCGGCCCAATAGTCAAAGTCGAGCAGGACGCCGCTGGCATACTTGCCGTCATCGCCCTTGTAGGCGAAAGCGCCCGGATCCTGGTCCTTCACGGCAACGAGGCGCAGGCGCAAGGCACCACACGTGTCCGACAGTTCTGCTTTGTCGAGCACTTCGCTCCAGGCATAGATCGTGTCACCGGCAAATAGCGGGCTGACATGGCTGCCGGCATTGATGGCCAGCATCTGGCCGGCATTGGCAAGGCCGTTGAATGCGAGCGAACGGGCAATCGAGATGACGACGCCGCCATAGATCAGACGCTTGCCGAAGCGGCTGTCCTTCTGCCCATGCGCATCGAAATGCACTTTCGCCGTATTCTGGTAGAGGCGGGTGGCGATCTGGTGTTCAGCCTCTTCCACCGTCATGCCGTCGACATGGTTGATCTTCTCGCCCACCGCATAGTCGCCAAACGTGTGGGGGCTGCCAGCGAGGGCCATGTCCCAGGTTTTCATCTCCGGGTAACCGACGAGTTCGCCTGCGGGCACGGCCGCTGGCAAATCAGGCAGGACGGGCTCGGGTGCCGGATTGTCCATCTCGTACTTGTTGACCATGACCCAGCGCACGAAGGACATGACTGTCTCGCCGTGCTGGTTAAACCCGGTCGTGCGGACCCAGACAACACCGGTCTTGCCGTTGGAATTTTCCTTGATGCCGATCACCTTGGATACGGTGTTCAGCGTATCGCCCGGCATGACCGGCAGGAAGAAACGCCCGTCGGCATAGCCAAGGTTCGCCACGGCATTCAGAGAAATGTCCGGTACGGATTTGCCGAAAACGACATGGAAAGCATGCAGCGGGTCGATACAGAGGCCCGGCAGGCCGGCAGACTTGGCGAACTCGGCCGAGGAATATTGGGCGAAACGATTGCCGGTCATGGCGCGGTAGAGGGCGATATCGCCTTCAGTCAGCGTCTGGGGCGTCGCATGGACGATATCCATGCCGACATGGAAGTCCTCGAAATAGTTTCCGGGTTTGGATTTCTGTTCGCTCGCCATCTGCCGCCTCGCACGTGTGAGGCTCCAGCCGGCGCGTTCAGGAGGTCAGACGCGTCCGATGAAGCCAGTCAGGGTTTCTGCAAACACCTGCACGTGGCTGCCGTTCGAAATCAAGCCGGAAGCGGAAAAAGGCAGCAGAACGAGCGAAATCGCCGCAGCCACAAGACAGGCAGCCATAACCTGCTGGTCCGTCCGTTCGATGAACTGGTCGACGGCCCGCGGCCCCATCAGCATGTAGGGCAGGCCAAACATGCAGAAGCCGGAAAAGGCGATCAGCAGGGCCGCAAGGGTGAACAGGATCAGCATCATGGGCGCACTATCGCGCATCAAGGCTGATTTTCTGTCGCCGCAATCGGTGAAATTTGATCGAATCCGACCCCGCAGGCGGGTTTTCGCAGCAAATTCCGTATCAGCTCAGATCGAGCAGGCGTTCGACGGGCCGACCGAGGACAGCTTTCTTCCCCTTGATGCCGATCGGGCGCTGGATCAGTTTCGGGTTCTCGGCCATGGCGGCGAAGACCTCGGCGTCGCTGGCCGTCTCGGACAGACCCGCATCAGCGGCATTCTTCTGGCGCAGGAAGTCACGGGGCGAAACGCCCCCCAGTTTCGCGGCAAGATCCACGAGCTCTTCCAGGCTGAGCTGCTCGGACACGGTCATGTATTTGCGCACGCGCGGCTGGATTCCGCTCTCGTGCAGCAGTTCCAGCCCTTTGCGCGAGGTGCTGCATCCGGGATTGTGGAGAAGGGTATAGGTCATGATGGTCTCCGGTTCAGGCGGCTTCAAACGCCTTGATGGCCTGGTCCATGGCCACCGTGCGGCGCGCTTCATCAAGATGAAGCAGTTCGGTCATCTTGCCATTGACCTTGAGGACGCCCTTGCCGGCATTTTCGGGGTCGGCGAAGGCCTCGATCACGGCTTTCGCCTGTTCGACATCATGCGGGCTCGGCGCGAAGATCCGGTTCGCTGACTCAAGCTGGGACGGATGGATCAGCGTCTTGCCGTCGAATCCGAGCGTACGGCCCTGTTCGCATTCGTCCATCAGGCCGTTTTCGTCCTTGATATCGTTGAACACGCCGTCAATCGCGACGAGGCCATAGGCCCGGGCCGCCGCCATGCTGAGGCCAAGCGCGGTCTGGAAAGCGATCCGGTTAGGTGTCGGACGGGCGCGGTATTCCTTGGCGAGGTCGTTCGTGCCCATCACGAAAGCGACAAGCCGTGTGCGTTGAGCCGCTTCGGCAATCTCCTTGATGTTGAGAATGGCGAGCGGCATCTCGATCATCACCCAGAGGCCAAAGTCGGCCGGCGCGCCCGCAGCCGTCAGCGCGGTGTCGAGGCGGTCAATATCGGCGCCCGACACGACTTTCGGCACAAGAATGGCGTCTGCGCCCGCTTTGACTGCCGTTTTCAGGTCTTCTTCGCCCCATTCTGTGTCGAGACCATTGATCCGCACGACGATCTCACGCGGATCATAACCGCCGCCCTGTACGGCATTCAGGATCGCCGCGCGTGCGTCTGCCTTGGCCTCAGGTGCGACGGCATCTTCGAGATCGAAAATCAACGTGTCGGCCGACAGGCCCTTTGCCTTTTCTAGCGCCCGGGCATTGGCACCCGGCATATAGAGGCAGGAGCGGCGCGGGCGGTGGGCTTGGGCTGACATGGGGTGGTCCTTGACGGTTGACTCGGGATTGGGGAAGGGGTGGCCTCATTGTTCAAAAAGATCAAGATGACCAAAGGGAACGCCATGCCAGACTTTCCGGTTTCAGGACACGTCGCGACGGGGTTCGAACCCGTCCGGGAGGCGTTCGCAGCAAACTTCGCAGATGATTGCGAACTCGGCGCTGGCTTTGCCGTGTTGCAGGACGGGGAACTCATCGTTGATCTCCTCGGCGGCTGGGCCGACCGGCAGAAGACCAAGGCCTGGGACGCGCAAACGCTGGTGCCGATCTATTCGACCACAAAGGGCATTTCCGCGATCGTGCTGGCCGCGCTCGTGGCGGAACTTGATGAGGGTTATGAAACGCGGGTCGCCAATATCTGGCCGGAATTCGCCGCCAATGGCAAAGAGGCGGTGACGATCGGTGAGCTGGTCAGCCACCAGGCCGGCCTGCCCGGCTTCATCCACGAAATCGATCCTGACCTCTGGCTTGACCCGCCCGCCTGCGCGGCGGCCATAGCCGAGCTCGCCCCCCTCTGGCCGCCCGGAACCGCCCATGGCTACCATCCGCTGACATGGGGCTATTTCGTCGGCGAACTCGCCCGTCGCCTCAGCGGCAGAACGCTGGGCACATGGCTGCGCGAAACGGTCTGCGAACCCAAGGGAATCGACTTCCATATCGGCCTGCCCGCCAGCGAGCACGCACGCTGCGCCGACATTCGCCGACCATCTGCCCTGCCCGAACTGGGCGAGATGACCGCGCCGAAGCGCGCCGCCTTTGGCACCAAATGGTCGTCTCCCAATCGCGGCGGTGCGATCTGGCGGGAAATCGAAATTCCGTCGGCCAATGGACATGGGACGGCTGCAAGCGTCGCCGCGCTGTATGATGCTTACGCGCATGATGGCGCGGTGACGGGCACAAAGCTGATGCCCGCGAGCACCTTTCAGGACCTCGTGCGACCCAGGGTCGATGGGCCGGACCTTGTGCTCAACATGTCGACCAGTTTCGGTGCCGGCATCATGCGCAATACGCACGGCCTGTTCGGGCCCAATCCGGATACAGTCGGGCATTGCGGCTGGGGTGGCTCGATGGCCATCGCCGACGCGGGCCGGCGACTGACCTGCGCCTATGTCATGAACAAGCAGTCGAATGTGCTCGTCGGCGACCCGCGCGCCGTGCGCCTGGTGAACGCCGTTTACGGGTGTCTCTAAGATGCTCAGTCATGTCGATTGGCCGGCTTTCCTGATCGCCATGGCGGCCGTCGAGCTGACTCCGGGCCCGAATATGGGCTGGCTCGCCGCGCTGTCGGCCAAATCAGGACGGCGGGCGGGCATGATGGCCGTCGCGGGCGTGACGCTGGGCTTGTTTGTCCAGCTGGTTGCTGCCGCGACCGGCCTGTCGGCCTTGCTGTCGGAATCGCCCGTTCTCTATGAATCGCTGCGTTGGGCCGGCGTTGCCTTCATGCTCTATCTCGCCTGGGAGGCTTTTTCCGACACCGGCTCTGCCTCAGCCCTGCAGCATGACGGGCGAGAGGGATTCCGCCGGGGCCTCGTGGCGAACCTCCTGAACCCTAAAGCGCTCGTCTTCTATCTCGTCATCGTGGGACAGTTTGCCGACCCGGCTGCCGGCCCGATCTGGAAGCAGATTGTTATTCTGGGCCTCATCCACCTCGCCCTGGCCATTGGGGTGCATGTGTCCATCGTGCTCATGGGCGCCAGCCTTGGCGCCGCATTCGAGCGCTGGCGCACCTCCTTGCCGGCCCGGATCGGCTTTGCGCTGGCACTTGTCGCGATTGCCGTCTGGATTGGCGTATCGACGGGCCGGCCGATCTGACCGCCATCTGGCACGGGCATTGCAACAATCAGATCGGACACATTGGTCCCTCAACATGCAATTCCTGCCCTGTCGGTCCCTGACCGTCAGGGCTTTTTTGCATTCAGGCCGGACGTGCGGTGCGCGCAAGACGCCGTGCCTTGGCTTCACCCAGCACGCTGTCGGTCGTATAGATTGCCAGCGCGGCCCAGATACACCCGAACGCAATCGCGTGGGTCCAGCCGAACGCCTCGTGAAACACCAGCGTTGCAATCAGGAACTGCAGGGTCGGCCCGATATATTGCATCATGCCGACGGTGGAGAGTTTGAGGCGTTTGGCCGCCAGCCCGAACAGGATCAGCGGCGTCGCGGTGATCGGCCCGGCCAGCATGAGCAGGGGGATGTCCCATCCGCCAGTGCCCATCAGGCGACCGTCTGGTTGCTGCAGGAACCAGCTGAACCAGGCCAGCGCCAGCGGCGTCAAAACCGCCACCTCGACGAGGAATCCGGCGCGGCTGTCAATCGCCACCTTCTTGCGGATCACCGAGTAGAAGGCGAACGTGAAGCAGAGCCCCAGCGCCACCCAGGGCACACGGCCGAAGGCAATCGTCATCACGCCGACACCGATTGCAGCGACCGCCACGGCGACCCATTGGGCCGGGCGCAGGCGTTCAGAGAAAATCAGCATGCCGAACAAGACGTTGACCAGCGGGTTGATATAATAGCCGAGCGAGGCCTCCATCGTGCGGCCCTGGTTCACCGCCCAGATATAGATCAGCCAGTTCACCCCGATCAGCAGGCCCGACAAAGCGAGCCATTTCAGGTTGTGCCATTTGAACGCGGTGCGGATATCGCGCCAGTTCGCCGCCAGTGCAATCAGCAGGATGGCGGTCGGCACCGACCACAGAATGCGGTGGGCGAGAAACTCGACCGCACCGATATGTTTCATCGCGCGGATATAAAGCGGCAGCGACCCCCAGATGACATAGGCGCCGAGAGCGGCGGAGAATCCGAGGCGGGAGGAGGACGGCGTGCTCATGGCCTGCGATGTAGGCCCAGCCGCACGCTCCCGCCACCCAATTCTTGCGCAGGCAAGATTTGGGTCCCGTGCATCAAAGCCAAGTGGCCAGATTAATTTGCTGGGACAGCCTGTTTCTCGGACTTGATCACGCCCCGGTTCAGCAGCTCTTCCGCGATCTGAACCGCGTTGAGGGCCGCGCCCTTGCGCAAATTGTCCGAGACGCACCAGAAGGCGAGGCCATTCTCGACGGTCGGGTCCTTGCGCACGCGGCTGATGAAGGTGGCCCAGTCGCCAACGCATTCCTTCGGCGTGATATAGAGATCTTCCTTCGGATCATCGACCAGCATGATGCCGGGGCTTTCGCGCAGGAGCGCCTTGGCTTCAGCTGCGCTCATCGGGCCAGCCAGTTCGATATGCACGGCTTCGGAATGGCCGACAAAAACCGGCACGCGAACGCAGGTCGCCACCAGCTCGATCGCGGGGTCGAGGATCTTCTTCGTCTCCTCGCGCATCTTCCATTCTTCCTTGGTGAAGCCATTCTCCATGAAATCATCGATCTGCGGGATCACGTTGAAGGCGATCTCCTTCTGGAAGACCTGCGGCGTCGGCTCATCATTGACGAAGATGCCCTTGGTCTGGTTCCACAGCTCGTCCATGCCGTCCTTGCCTGCGCCAGAGACCGACTGATAGGTCGCAACCACGACCCGCGTGATGCCGACAGCGTCATGGATCGGCTTGAGGGCGACAACCAGCTGCGCTGTCGAGCAGTTCGGATTGGCGATGATGTTCTTCTTGGCATAGCCCATCACGGCATCGGCATTCACTTCCGGCACGACCAGCGGCACGTCCTTGTCCATGCGCCAGGCCGAGGAATTGTCGATCACGATGGCGCCGGCAGCTGCAATCTTGGGCGCCCACTGCTTCGACACCGTGCCGCCTGCCGACATCAGGACCAGGTCGACGCGCGAAAAGTCAAACGTCTCTAGGTCGTGGCATTTCAGCGTCCGGTCGCCATAGCTCACTTCCTTGCCCATCGAACGCCGTGACGCGATCGCAAAGACTTCGTCTGCGGGAAACAGGCGCTCATCGAGAATATTGAACAATTCCCGTCCGACATTTCCTGTTGCACCGACAACTGCAATCCGCGTGGCCATGATATGTAATGCTCCGTCCTGTAATCCGCAGGCTTATGACGCATCTTTGTCCCATGTGCAAAGCCTGTTGCCATCGTGTTATGTGTAAGGCACGACCAAAGCCTGCCCTGAGCCCTAGGAGACCTGTCCGTGCTTGATGAAGTGATTGCCCGCTACATCGCCAGCTACAATGCCCGCGACATTGACGGCATGATCGACTGCGTAACCGACGACGTCGTCTTCGAGAATATTTCGAATTCCGGCCAGTCGATGCGGCTCGACGGCAAGGACATGATGCGTCAGGTGGCAGACCTGTCAGGCAACGCCTTTTCCTATCGCCGCCAGCGGCTGGTCAATGTCGTCACCGGCGCCGGCAAGGCCGCTGCCGAAATCGAATTCGAAGGCAAAGCCGCCGTCGATCTTCCAAACGGCATCCGGGCCGGCGAGACCGTGAAAATTCGCGGTGCCAGCTTCTTCGAATTCCGCGGCAACCTGCTCTGCCGGATCGCGGACTACAGCTAGCCGGCCTGCTGGAACGCTTCCCGGCGCAGGTCAGGCGCGAGGCCCTCGCCCATCAGGTCAATGAAGTTGCCGGAATAGAAGGCCTCCACCGCACGTGTCGAGGCACCCTTCAGGCTTTCGTCAAAGCGCTTGAGCGGATTGCGGCCACCTTCGACATGCGGATAGTCCGACGAGAACATACAGATCTCCTCGCCCGCATTGGCGATGATCCAGCCCGCATCCTCATGTGGGTAAGGCGCGGCGCGGAACTGGCGTCTCACGATCTCGGACGGCTTCGCCGAAAGGGCCTGCAGGCGGGTCTCGTTGCGCATGAAGGCATGTGCCGCTGAATCCATCGACCGCATCCAACCGGGCACCCATGACGCGCCGAGCTCGATGGCGCCGAATTTCAGGTTCGGGAATCGATCGAACACGCCGTCGAAAATCATCGTCGCCAGCGTCTGCATGGCGGCATTCGGGATCGGCATGTAGCTGACGGAGGTGAAATTGTCGTCGCCGCCATGAAAGTCCGGCACGGGCGGAAGGCCATTCTCCTTGTAGACCGGGTTCAGTTTGTCCTCGCCACCGACATGGAACAGAACCGGCAGGCTCGCCTCCTCGGCCATGGCCCAGACCGGGTCGAGGCCGACATGGCTCGGCGCATGATGCTGCGGGCACATGGACGGCACCATCAGCGCCTTTGCGCCCATCTTGATGGCATTGCGCGCGGTTGCGATGGACCGGTCAATATCTTCCAGTGGAATATAGGCGGTGGCCAACAGGCGGTGGTCGACCGCGCAGAAGTCCGTCATCATCCGGTTATGAGCCTCGGCAGCAGCGTAGCAGAGCTCCATGTCGTCGCCCTGGTCGAGCCCGAAATTGCCGAGGCAGAACGTCGTGAACACCAGCTGGCTGGCAAAGCCGAGCAGGTCGAGCACTTCAGGCCGGTCGGCAGACCGGAAGGCACCATGCGCCTCGTAATTCTTGCGCAGGAGAATGTTCTCGGCCACGCCCGCGCGGAAGGCTGGATCATCATGCGCGCCGAGCTGGCCATTCACGAAATCGTCGAAGGATGTCTTCGACTTGTAGACCGGAAGATCATGATAGCGCGCGAGCAGTTTCGCCTCGAAATAGGGGTCAAGGCAGTCGCTCGACTCCATCAGGTGGCTATCAGCATCGTGCACAAGGCGGCTGCCTGCATATGTCATTTCGTTTCCTCCGACTATTTTTGGAGGAAGATGTCACAGGCTCGGCAGCACGACAATCGCGGCGGGACGACTCAGAGTGCGGCGATAATCATGTCAGCCATGCCTTCGGTGCCGAGGTCGCCGCCAAGGTCTTTCGTGCGCGCGCCCTTGTCGAGCGCCTTGCCGACGGCGGCAAACAGCGCGTCGGCCGCCTTTTCGCGGTCCAGCGACCAGCGCAGGGCCATTTCCAGCGACAGGATCATCGCGCAGGGATTGGCGATGCCCTGACCGGCAATGTCCGGCGCCGACCCGTGCACAGGCTCATACAAGCCAGGCACACCAGGGCCGCCGAGCGAAGCTGATGGCAGCATGCCGATCGAGCCAGTCAGCATCGAGGCTTCGTCCGACAGGATGTCGCCGAACAGGTTGCCCGCGAGGATGACGTCGAACTGCTTGGGCGCACGGACCAGTTCCATGGCGCAGGCATCGGCATACATGTGGATCAGGTCGATACCGCCGCCGAACTCGGCATGGGCGAGCGTCACTTCCTGCCGCCAGAACAGGCCGGACTCCATGACGTTCGATTTTTCGACCGAACAGACCCGGCCCGACCGGCCCCGGGCGATATCGAACGCCACGCGTGTGACGCGTTCGATTTCGGGGTGCGTGTAGACCGCCGTGTCATAGCCGCGGCGATAGCCTTCATCATCCACGTCGATGCCGCGCGGCTGGCCAAAATAGACATCGCTGGTCAGCTCGCGCACGATCATCAGGTCAAGGCCTTCGATGATCTCGCGTTTCAGGCTGGAGGCGTCGACCAGGGCCGGGAAGCAATAGGCCGGGCGGAGGTTTGCAAAGACATCGAGTCCTTTGCGCAGTGCGAGAAGGCCAGCCTCCGGACGCTTGTCGCGCGCAACATCTGCCCATTTCGGCCCGCCGACCGCACCCAAAAGCACCGCATCAGCGCGAAGCGCCTTCTCCAGCGTATCTTCGGTGAGAGGCTCGCCGTGCAGGTCAAACGAGGAACCGCCCACAAGACCTGTCTCGAACTTGAGGTCGGGCACGAGAATTTCGGCTACGCGGCGCGCCTGCACCATGACTTCGGGGCCAATGCCGTCACCGGGCAGAAGCAGGATAGTTTGCGATGTCACGGGGACGCCTCCTGAACATGTTTGCTATGGGCACAGGCGAAATACACGCGCGTGCCCTGAGCAACGGCGTCTAACGCCCCAAAGCCCTGCACGCAATCAGCAGGTGCCTTGTGCCTGGGTCGAACAGCCGGACCTGAGCCGCTGGAAACCATCGGTCGCTTCCTTGGCGTTCTGCTTGGTGTAGGCATCGTACTGTTTCCAGGCCGTGATCGTCTTGCACTCCCGCTTGATAAACCGGGTGCCCGTCTCCTTCATCGAACGGCACGAGATATCGTCCTCCGCGTCAGCAACCTGGACGTTCTGAGTCGCCTCAGGCGCAGCCGTCGCCATGGCGGGAGCTACGGCCTCAGGAACGACCGGCGCGGCCTGACATCCAACGATCATCAGGGCCGAAATGGCAGATGTGATATATTTCATCTCTAATTTCCTGTGCATGATTTGATGGTTTTCTACGTCAAAGTGGCAGGGCGCAATCAGGTACCGCCTGTCGAGCTGCCTGTGCCAACGCGCTGGACCTTGTCCGTGGCTTCTCTGGCGTTCTGCTTCGTGTATTCGTCAAATTTTTTCCAGGCGTCAGCAGTCTTGCATTCGCGCTTGGCGAATCGCGAGCCAGTAACTTTGATCGAACGGCAGATCACTTTGACATCGGTTGACGCGACTTTCACATCCTCCGTTGATTCCGGGGTGGCGTCAGCGACCTCGGTCTCGGCGGCGGCGGGCGGAGCAACAGTCGGCGCAACAACTGCCAGTGCTGCGGCTTCGGTCGGTGCGGACGCGCTTTGACACGCTGCCACGAGCGCCACGAAAAGAGGCACAAATACGAGGGCAAGTTTGCGTTTCATTTTCCGGATCCTTCACTTTCCTTGCGAGTTTCATACGAGCGCTTATGGCCGCAAGCAAGGAATCTGTCCTGCAAATGCCTCCGGCTCAGATCGGCTCAGGCTCTGCCTCATAAAGGCGCAGCGACCGATCGGTAATGCCAAGTTGCGGGAAAAAAGACCGCCATGTCGCCATGTGCGCTGTCTTGAAATGCGCCGCCAGTGCCTCACGGCTCATCCAGCGTTCCGACACCCGGATCAGGCCCGGGTCCAGCACGTCCACGCTGTAGGCATAATCGAGGCAACCTGCTTCGGCGCGGCTGGCACGGATCATCTGTTCCATCACGGGGCGCGCCGCGTCCAGCCTGGCAGGCGGAATACGCACGGTGCCCTCGATCACGATCATTGCGGGGGCGTCTCGGCATCATCAGATGGCTCTGCCTGCGGCGCCGGGTCCGCGTCAGGCGTCTTTTTCGGAACGCTCGCGTTCGTTTCAGGCTTTATGCTGAAGATATCCCCGTGACAGGCGCCCAGCAGCGGCAGGGCCACCATTGCAGCGAGTGCGAATTTCCATCGAGACATGCCATTTCCCTCCACGGGTGATCGGTTCAGATTGCCGGCTCCAGCCACGGCGTCATCAGGCGCCGCTTGGTTTCGAATTCGCTGATGTCATCAGCCGATGTGAGCGAGGCGCCGATTTCGTCGAGACCTTCGAGCAGGTTCGCCTTGCGGCCCGGATCGACATCGAAAGGGTGCTGGGCGCCATCCGGCGTCGTCACCATCTGGGTTTCAAGGTCGACGGTGAACACATGGTTCGCCCCGCCCGCCTGCGCAGCGAGCCGTTCACACACATCCACGGGCAGGCGCACGGGCAGGATACCGTTCTTGTAGCAATTATTGTGGAAGATATCGGCAAAGCTCGGGGCGATGACACATGTGATGCCCTGGTCGAGCAGCGCCCATGGCGCATGCTCACGCGACGAGCCACAGCCGAAATTCTCGCCCACGATCAGGATGCTCGCCTTGGCATATTGCGGCTTGTTGAGCACGAAATCGGGATTTTCCGAGCCGTCCGCCTTTGTTTTCAACTCGTGGAACAGGCCTTTCGACAGGCCGGTGCGGGTCGTCGTCTTCAGGAATTGTTTCGGGATGATCATGTCGGTGTCGACATTCGACATCGGCTTGCCCTTCTCCATGAGGGGCGCGGCGGTGCCTGTGAGGGTACGGAAAGCTTTCATGGGGTCATTCTATTTCGGGTCATGGGAAATGAACAGGGTCGGCACATTCAGCGTGCCGTCGCGAACGGTGAAGATATGGCTGCCGGGTTTGCGGCCCTTGCGCATCTCCGACACGCTGAACCCGGCCTCCAGCAGGCGCTCATGCGCGGCTGCGAGGTCATGCACCTCCCAGGTCAGGCCCCAGATCGTGTCATTGGCGCTGGCATCGTGGTCTTCGCCGAGACGGTTGATTACTTCGAACGTGAGGCCGCCCGTCCGGAAGAACAGGAAACGCGTCTTCCATTCCGGCGCCGTCCGGTCGAGCGCGAGGTCAAGGCCGAGCCGGGCCCCGTAAAGCGCTGCGGCCCGGTCCGGGTTCGGCGTGTTGATGACGATATGGTCAAGGCCGACGACCGCGCCATCCGGCGCATCCGCCGGCACCAGCGCCCCGGTCACATGCTCGATGAGGAATGTCTTGATTCCACCCGTTTCCGCATCGTCACACCGAAACCGGCGCCAGGTTCGCGTTTTGCCGCTGATATCGCTCCGGCTTTCGCCGGGCATGATCTCGTGCGGCTTGAGCCCGCGCCGGGTGAGGCGATGATGGGCATGCTCGATATCGGCTGTCGTGAAGGCGAGGCTTTTCAGGCCGGGGCCATCCTCTGTAATGATCTCGCCAAGGCGCTCGGCAACCGGGCCATCGCCCTGCGGCGCCATCAGTTCCAGCGCCGTATTGTTGACCCTGAAGATGGCGGTCGCTGCGCCATCTTCCGAAACGGATTGCCAGTCCGGCGCCCGTCCCAGCAGCGCCGCATAGACCGCCGTACCGGAGACAATCTCCGGGCAGACGAGCACGATATGGTCGAGTCCTGAAATCACGCCTTCACGCTTTCCTTTGGCAAGGCGGTGTCGACATTCTTGAACCCCGGCAGCGCTTCCACTTTCGCCATCCAGCGGCGCAAATGGGCATAATTCGCAAGATCCACCTCTGCCTGATGGGCATAGGCGGCAATGCCGTAAATATCGAGATCGGCAATCGTCGGCCCGGCGCCGACCAGCCAGTCGCGCCCGTCGAGCAGGCCGTTGAGTTCTTTCAGCGCGCCGTTCGCGGCGTTGAAGTTCGCTTCAGCGACCTGTTCCGGGAACTGGAAGAAGCCGAGCTTCAGGGCCCGCGTGCGATAGATGCCCGTCGTCAGCTGTCCGGCGCCCCAGAGCTGCCATTCGCGCGCGCGCAGGCGCTCAGCCCGGTCCTTGCCGCCAAACCGGCCCGTCTCGTCGGCCAGGTAGTCGAGAATGACCGAGGACTGGCACAGGCAAATGTCCTTCTCGTGATCGTCCAGCACCGGCACTTGGCCATACCGGTTCTTGGCGAGGAAGGCGTCCGCCTTGTGCGCCCCCGAGCGCAGGTCGACATGAACATAGTCAAAGGGCGTGCTTGTCATGTGCAGCATCAGGCCGACCTTGTAGGTCGGGCCGGAGGCGAAGATGCCGTGCAGTGTGTATCGGGTCATGTCGCGTTTCCTGAATTGAATGCCTCTCTTATGGGCGAGGCGCCGCCAATTGGATATCTCCGATTTTTGCGGGCCTTGTCAGCCAATCACGCCCGTGATGGCCGCGCGCGCAGCGAGCGCCGGACTCATCAGGTGGGTGCGTCCGCCGCGTCCCTGCCGGCCTTCGAAATTCCGGTTCGAGGTCGACGCGCAGCGTTCGCCCGACGACAGGATGTCCGGGTTCATGCCGAGGCACATGGAACAGCCCGGCTCGCGCCATTCGAAGCCCGCTTCCATCAACACAATGTCGAGGCCCTCGGCCTCGGCCTGCGCCCGCACCAGGCCCGACCCGGGCACGACCATCGCCCGCACGCCGTCAACCACCTTGTTGCCCTTGGCAATCGCGGCAGCGGCGCGCAGGTCTTCGATCCGGCTGTTCGTGCACGAGCCGATAAACACGCGCTGCACCGGCGTTCCGGCAATCGGCACACCGGGCTCAAGACCCATATAATCCAGCGCCCGCTCGGCAGCGGCGCGTTTCACCGGGTCGGCAATCTCCTCCGGCACAGGCGTCTTGCCCGATACCGGGATCGCCTGTTCCGGGCTGGTGCCCCAGGTGATCGTCGGCTCGACCGCGCTGCCGTCAATCCGCACAACATGATCCCAGGCCGCGTCATCGTCGGAATACAGCGTCTTCCAATAGGTCTCGGCCACTTCCCATGCGCCCGCCTTCGGGCTGGCCGGGCGGCCTTTCATATAATCCAGTGTCTTCTCATCCGGCGCGATCAGGCCCGCCCGTGCGCCGCCTTCAATCGCGAGATTGCACAAGGTCATGCGACCTTCCATCGACAGGGCTTCAATTGCCTCGCCGCGAAACTCGATGACATGGCCCGTGCCACCGGCCGTGCCGATCAGGCCGATAATGTGCAGTGCGAGATCCTTGGCGGTCACGCCGTCCTGCAGGCGTCCGGATACCTCCACCGCGAAATTGCCCATCTTGCGCGCGCGCAGGGTCTGCGTCGCCAGAACATGCTCGACTTCCGAAGTGCCGATACCATGCGCCAAGGCGCCGAAGGCACCGTGGGTCGAGGTATGGCTATCGCCGCAGACAATCGTCATGCCGGGCTGGGTGCGACCCTGTTCGGGCCCCACGACATGCACGATGCCATTGCGGATATCGCCCATGGGGAAATATTCGATGCCGTATTCGGCGACATTGCGCGTCAGCGTCTCAAGCTGGTTGCGTGCTTCCGGATCGATCACGCCCGCCATGCCAAGCGCCTGGTGCTCGGTCGGCGTATTGTGATCGGCCACGGCCAGTGTCAGGTCTGGGCGGCGCACTTTGCGGCCCGCCGTCTTCAGCCCGTCAAAAGCCTGCGGCGTCGTCACTTCATGGATCAGGTGCAGGTCGATATAGAGCAGGCTCTCGCCCGAGGCTGCATCGGTATGGACGACATGCGCATCCCAGATCTTGTCATAAAGTGTCTTGCCGGCCATTCGAATTGTTCTTCCTCACTGTTGCGCCGCACAATAGCGCCAGATGCGGGCGATGGAAGCCCGCACCGGCCCGTCTGCACCATGCCGTCGCGGTCACCCCCCTTATTTGGGAAGGCGGGAGGGCCGGCTCAAGCCAATCAACAGCGATTGAACGAAAAACGCCCCTGCCGGGAGGCAAGGGCGTTTTTGATCTGGTTGGCCTGAAAGAGCCTATTCTTCCGGAGCAGCCTCTGGCGTTTCGGCAGCAGCGGCAGCCGCAGCAGCTTCGGCGGCCTTGGCTTCGGCCTCAGCGGCAGCCTCAGCGGCTTTTTCAGCCTCGAGCTTGGCCTTGGCAGCGTTTTCGCGATCGACCGCAGCAGCTTCCTTGCGGGCCAGCTTCTCGGCGTCCTTCTGGCGACGGCGCTCGGTCTTCGAGACGGCGATCTCGACAGCCTCGATACCGTGGCCCGTCGTACGCTCGGCGATACGCGCCGATTTACCGCGACGATCACGCAGGTAGTAGAGTTTCGCACGGCGGACGCGGCCCTTGCGCTTCACTTCGATCGACTCGATCAGTGGCTAGACCAGCGGGAAAACCCGCTCGACGCCTTCGCCGAAGGAGATCTTGCGAACCGTGAAGCTCTCGCTCAGGCTGCCGCCCGAACGGGCAATGCAGACGCCTTCGAAACGCTGGACGCGTTCGCGGTCGCCTTCCTTGATCTTCACGTTCACCGCCAGCGTGTCGCCGGGCGAGAATGCGGGTATCTTTTTGTCGCCGAGGACACGGACGCGTTCTTCCGCCTCAAGCTGTTCAATCATATTCATCGCCAGTCTCCGGCGGCTGGAATTTGGGGGTCTTGGAGTAAGCGGCGTATAAATCGGGGCGACGCTGCTTTGTCAACGTCTTTGCGCTGTTCGCACGCCATTCTTCTATCCGCTTGTGGTCACCTGACAGCAGAATGTCCGGCGTAGGGCGGCCTTCCCACTCGCGCGGCATCGTATAATGAGCATGTTCCAGCAGGCCCTGCTCGAAGGATTCCTCTGTCAGCGAGGCCTCGTTTCCAGCCACACCGGGCAGCAGGCGCACCGTCGCCTCGATGAAGGCCATCGCCGCTACTTCGCCTCCCGCCAATACAAAGTCGCCCAGCGATACCTCTTCCATATTGCGCCCTTCGATGGCGCGTTCATCGAGTCCCTCAAAGCGACCGCAGAAAAATACGAGCCCCGGCCCGGCCGCCCAGTCCCGCGCTTTTTGCTGGTCAAACGGCTTGCCACGCGGGGACAGATAAATAAGTGGCCGCCCGTCACGCGGAATGCCGTCAATCGCCGCCGCAGCCACGTCCGGGCGGATCACCATGCCCGCCCCACCGCCGGCCGGCGTATCATCGACATTGCGATGCTTGCCCACGCCAAAGGTGCGCAGGTCTACCGTCTCGAGACTCCAGATCCCCTTTTCACGCGCGCGCTCCAGGATGGAGACGCCGAGCGGCCCGGGAAAGGCGTCTGGCACAAGGGTGATGAGCGTGGTCGTGAACATGTAGCGCATCTAGCCCAGACGCGGGACGCCGTCACCCCGCTCCCGTTGACGCCCGCTGCCCCTCGGCGCTTGATGGCGGAAAAACGGGGAGGGCCGCATGGATCTCGATACGATTGCCACGATCGCCAATATTATGGCTTCCGGCGCCGTGGTCCTGACTCTGGTCTTTATCGGCCTGCAACTGCGCCAGAATGCCCATCTCACCCGCATGGCTGCGGCGCAGACATCGGCCCAGCTTCTCTCGTCCAATCTCGGCCGCATCGCAGAGAGCGCCGAACTGGCCGAACTGATCACGCGTGAAAACGGTCGCGAAACCTGGACCCCGGCCGAATTCCTGCGTGTCTCGAACTTCCTCAGCATCTCGTTCCGGCATTTCGAAGTGCTGCACACGCATCGCCGCTTCGGCGTGTTCGAGGACGAACTCTGGGAAGGCTCTGAAGCGCGCCTCCGGGAATCGCTCAGCAATCCCGGCATTCGCGAATGGTGGGCCGAAAGCCGACCGCTCTATGCGCGCAGTTTCGCACGCTATGTCGACAAACTGTCAGCCGAACTGGACGTGGCGCAGGCCTTGGCAACGATGGGCCAGGACTAGGCGACAAGCTCCAGGGCGCGGCGCGACGACACTTTGTTACGTCCCGAATTCTTGGACTCGAAGAGCGCTGCGTCTGCGGTTTCAAGTGCGATGTCGGCATTGCCGCCCTGTGCCAGCAGGCATGTGCCGAAGCTCGCCGTAACAGAAATGACCTGGCCTTTGTGCTCGACGGTGAGGCTTTCAATGCGCATCCGGATCCGCTCACACACGGATTCAGCCTGCTCCAACGTCACATCGCTCAGCAGGATGACAAATTCCTCACCGCCCCAGCGTCCCAACCGGTCGAACGGGCCACGCAATTCGGCGAAAGCGCTTTCAGCGACTTCCTGCAACACGACGTCGCCGGTCTTGTGACCAAAGCGATCATTGATCCGCTTGAAATGGTCGAGGTCGAAGAAAACGAGGCCCGCCGTCTGGCGCGTCCGGCGCATGCGGTTGAGTTCGTCATCCATCGCCTGTCTGAAAAAACGACGATTGTAGAGGCCAGTGAGCGGGTCGGTCGCTGCCAGGGCCTCGAGGCGCCGCTGGTAGATTCGCAGCCGGTATTCATGCTGCGACGCGAGCACGGCTGTCGGGACGGCGACGCAGGCCGAGACCACCAGATTGGTCAGGACGAATACCCTGGGGTTCGCCGGCAAGCCGAGCTGGTACACCACCATGGAAAAGGTGAATGACAGGCAAAGCGCTGTAATTGCAACGAAAGCGAAGAACGTGAGCGATTCAAGAACATCGCGTAATCTGATCGAGCCTGGCATCCTGCCCCCCCAATTGAGCTACCCTTCTTCTATCGCAATTAGACAAATATCCGCCAAACTTGGGACCGTCATTTCGTGAGCGTTCGTTTACCAGTTGGAAATGATCAGGGATGTGTAACCCTCTCGCCGGGACTTGGAGGTTTGCCCCGGCAGGCATGGCAACCAGGGAGTGGAACCTTTAACCCGCCCGCGGCTTTAAGGGTCAGGGGCCCTGCGTGTGAGCACGGTCCGATCACGGGAGATCAACTCATGGACACGACCAAACGCCGATTTCTGATTGGTGGCTCAACGGCCGTTCTGGCCGCAGCCCTCTCCGGCTGTGGCACGCTTCTCTATCCCGAACGCAAGGGCCAGTCCGGCGGGCGCATCGACCCGAGCGTCGCCATTCTCGATGGCATCGGCCTGCTCTTGTTCCTCATTCCCGGACTCGTTGCCTTCGCCGTCGATTTCTCGAACGGCACGATCTACCTGCCTGGAACCAAGCATTCCTCCAACGAGGACGAGATGTCGGAAGTCAAAATGACCGCCGCTCTCTCCAAATCGGAAGTCGACCGCGTCTGGGCTGAAAATTACGGCCATGCTGCGCCGTTCGAATTGTCAGATCTGCAGCGCCGCCGTCTGGGCGACAAGGCCGTCACGCTCGACACGGTCGCCAGCCTCGCACGCAACGATTTCGCGCGCATCTAGGCCCTCTCGGAAGCTGCGGCCTCCGTCGCAGCTTCCGTCACGACTGCTGTGAACCAGCGCCCGGTATTCCGGTCGCCTCGCATGTTCGAGTCTGTTTGCAGGTCACGATGTGCCGGTCTCAGCCGTCTGCCAGCGGGACGGCCGGGTCCTGTGTCGTCCTGACCTCGGCTTGCTGCGCCTTCAGTCGCTCATGGTAATGCTCGCCATCCCCATATTCCTCGAACCCGGCATAGCGGGCATGGGCGCCGATGACACGCCGGGCCTGCTTGATCGGGCACCAGAACTGTTCCGTGCGGGAACCGACTTCGCGGACATAGGCGATCACGCCATTCACATAGGAACAATAGGCGCAGTTCAGCTTCTCGATCAGGTTGAGATAGGCCAGCCCGCTACGGTCGAACACCAGGTACCGGTGCCGCTGGACCTGCGGGATGCCATATATCCGGAAGCAGATCGCCTGGTAGATCGAGACCCAGAGATCAACCACTGCAAACGGCACGATCAGCGAGTAGATGACTGGTGCGGAGAGCCATACAAGCGGTCGGGCGGTGAAAACGTAACGCGCAAGGTGCGTGCGCAACTGGCGATGGCGTCGCTTGACCTCTTCCTCGAACCTGACCCGGCCGCGCTCCAGGCCAAATTTCAGGCCCGTGCGTTGCTTGGCGAATTCAGCTTCGAGTTCCAGCTCGAGCCCGCGGATTTTTTCTTGGATCGTCTCTATGGAAGGGTTCATGCGCGTTGGGATGGGCTGATCTGGCAAGTCTGGCAACACGTACCCGTCAGGACCGGACCCGATTCTGGCGGTCGGGCACAGGCGGAACGTCATGTTCGTGCAATCGAATGCATGCCTTGGCGCGCTACGGGCACTGACCGGGCATTTTCCGTGCTGTATTCGTGGATTTGTCCGTGCATTTTTCAGCCCGTTCTGAGCACGAAAATTGCGCGCCGCAGACATGTTCTATACGGGAGGATACATGGTGAACTCTCCAGCGCTTTCTGTCCTGATTCCGTTTTTCAACGAGGAGGGAAACGTGCACCCCGTGATCGACGAGGTGCATTCGGCGCTGTCCGGCATCACGTTCGAGATCATCTGCGTCAACGATTGTTCAGCCGATGCGACCAGCGCTGAGCTGGCCGAGGCTGCGGCAAGACACCCGCACACGGTCATTGTGCTCAATCATGTCGCCCGGCGCGGCAAGTCGGCGGCCCTGTTCACCGGTCTCAAATCGGCCCGGGGACAATGGGTCCAGCTGCTCGACGGCGACGGCCAGAACG
The DNA here is from genome assembly GCF_037969335.1 of Hyphomonas sp. Classification (GTDB taxonomy): domain Bacteria; phylum Pseudomonadota; class Alphaproteobacteria; order Caulobacterales; family Hyphomonadaceae; genus Hyphomonas. Next base: position 47,581 of record NZ_JBBKXE010000075.1, read on the forward strand.
ATCCGCACGATACCGCGCGCCTCTGGGCCGAGATCATCGCGCCCGGCGCGCCGCCCCGGCTCGGCATCATCGCCGGCAAGCGCAACAGCCGCAACGATTCCGGCTTCAAATGGCTGCAGTCCCGCGTCGCCAATGGCGTGCGCCGTTTCGTGCTGCGAGACGACGCGACCGATACCGGCTGCGGCTGGAAAATGATCCGCACGGCGGCGTTCCGCGACCTGCCCTTCTTCGCCTCGATGCACCGCTTCCTGCCGGCACTGGTGAAGCGGGCCGGCTGGGATGTACGCGAGGAAAAGGTCAATGATCGCGAGCGTCTCGCTGGCGTGTCGAAATACGGCTTTCTCGGTCGGCTGGGTGCCGGGATCTTCGACCTGATCGGCATGTTCTGGCTGACGCGGCGCGGCGGCTACGGCATCGCCGCGGAATGGAACGACCCGCGCGCAGACCAGGACGCGCGGTAAAATTCCCATCTAGTTCTGATTGTTGCCAACCCGGCCTTTTTGCCGGGATCGCATCCCGTCCGACGACCGCGGATTCGGGCGGGGCTGGGCTTTCGGCTGTGGCGCCGGGGTTGGCGCAGCCCTCGCAGGCGCAGGCGTACGCACAGCGCGGACCGGTGCAGGGG
>NZ_JBBKXE010000076.1:0-7583 GCF_037969335.1 Hyphomonas sp.
CCGGGCGGCGTGATGGATCCGGGCGAGACGGACGCCGAGGCGGCGGGCCGGCGCGAGCTGCAGGAAGAGACCGGCTATACCGCCCGCGAGATGATCCCCGTCGGCAGCTGTTTCCCGAACCCGGCCATACAGAACAACCGCATCCACTATTACCTCGCCACCGGATGCGCGAAGACACATGAGCAATCACTCGACCCGAACGAGGAGATCGAGGTGCTGGAAATGCCCTATGCCGAGTTCCTGGCTTACGAAAACCTCGACGCCCAGCACGGCCTTCACGCGGCGGCATTGTTTTACACCGAACGCTATTTCGGCAAGCATCCGGACAAGCGCCCCTAGAGCCGCCCCCACAAGAGGAGACCGCCATGCCCGCCCTGCAACCCAGTCCCGACCAAATCGCCGCCTTCCTGACCGCCGACATGAGCGAGCCTGTCTGTATGGTGAACCTGCTCAAGTTCCGCGAACGGGCAGATTACGCGGCCGGATCACCGGAGGCGGCAGAGGGCCTCAGCGGACAGACGGCCTATGCGCGCTATGGAGCCGGCGTCTCAAAAGTGTTCCAGAAGATTGGCGCAAAGCCGGTCTATTTCGCGCCGGTCCAGCGGTTCATGATCGGGACTGGCGACTGGGACGCCGTTGCGCTGGCCTGGTATCCGTCCCGGAAAGTCTTTCTCGAAATGCCGCAGCGGGAAGACTACCAGCTGATTCACTATCACCGAGAGGCCGGGCTGCTGCACCAGGACCTTATCGAAACAACGCCGGGAGCGATTTGATCCATGCCTGCCTTCCAACCCACTGCCGACCAGTTCCGCACCTTTCGCGACGACCCCTATGACGGGCCGCTGGCGCAGGTGAACCTGCTGAAATTCCGGGTGAAGGCAGAATATGCCGAGGGCGACCCGGAGCATGGCGAAAAGCTCAGCGGCGAGGCGGCCTACCAGCGCTATTCGGAAGCCTTCTCGGCGGTGGCGGCAGAGTTCGGCGGCTCGACCATGTTGCTGGGTTCGACGGAGCGCTACTTCATTGGCGGCGGCGACTGGGACGGGGTGCTGGTCAATCACTTCCCGACACGGCAGGCCTTCATCGCCATGCTGAACCACAAGGACTACAAAGCGATGTCGCGCCACCGCGATGCGGGCCTGCTGTGCCAGGAACTTATCGTGACGCGGCCAAGCTGGGCCAACGGGAAAAAGGTCTGACCCTCCATGACTGACAAGACGTCTGCCATCAGCCGCTTGCTGCATCATCGCAGCCAGGGCCTGTCCAAGGGCGATCCGGTGTCGCTGCCGATCCATGCGACGTCTGTGTTCCATCTCCCGGGCGAACCGGACGGCAGTCATTTCTATGCCCGCAACGGCAACCCGACGATCGAGGGGGTGGAGACCGAGATCGGCATCCTGGAAGACGCGGACGTGGTCTGCTTCCCGTCGGGCATGGCGGCGATCGCTTCGGTTTTCTATTCGGTGCTGCGGCCCGGCGACACGGTTCTGGTGCCGTCGGACGGCTATTACAATGTGCGCAACCTGCTGGCCGTCCAGTTCGAGCCGATGGGCGTAACCATACGCACCTGCCCGACCGCGGACATGGCCGAGGCCGACATGGCGGGTTGCAGGCTGGTCCTGATCGAGTCGCCATCCAACCCGGGCCTTGCCGTGTGCGACATTGCAGTAGTCGCCCAACACGCGAAAGCGGCGGGCGCGCTGGTGATGGCCGACAATACGACCGCGACGCCGCTATGCCAGCAACCGCTGGACCTTGGCGCCGATTTCAGCGTGCTGTCGGACACCAAGGCCATGGCCGGCCATTCGGACGTCTTGTGCGGCCATGTGGCGACGCGGGACGCCAAATTGTTCGACGGCGTGAAGACATGGCGGCGGCTGGCGGGCGCGATTGTCGGGCCGTTCGACGCCTATTTGCTGCACCGGGGACTGGAGACGCTGGAGGTGCGCCTTGGCCGCATGAATGCCAATGCGCTGGCCGTGGCCGAAGCCGTACAAGGACATAAGGCGGTTCTGGGTGTGAACTATCCGGGATTGGGCAATGACCCATTTCATCAGGTCGCACGGGGGCAAATGAGTGGTTTTGGGCCGATTGTGAGCTTCACGCTCGCCAGCCAGGCGAATGCGGAGGCATTCATTTCCGCCTGCCCCCTGCTCTCTCCGGCAACGAGTTTCGGCGGCGTGCATTCGAGCGCGGAGCGCCGGGCGCGGTGGGGCGATGCGGTTCCGGAGGGATTCGTGCGGTTCGCCGCAGGTATCGAGCCGACGCGCGACCTTGTGGCCGCCGTGACACAGGCACTCGACACTCTGTCCTGAGACGGAGCGGTCGTCGTGACATATCCCGGAATCTGGTATAGTTCTTGCTGATTATGGGCGGGACCCACGCCATGAAACGACTTAGTATTGTACTCTTCTTTGCCCTGGCCGGGGGATTGGCCTGGGGCTGGTTCAAGCTGAACCAGCCTGCAGAGCCTATGGAGATGTCGGAACCGCTGCGCATCGAGCAGGGCGTGGTGATCGGCGGCATCGATCACGACAACCCGAACATCCAGGTTTTCAATGGCCTTCCCTACGCGACAGCCCGGCGCTGGACGGCGCCCGATGCTGCCCCCCAATGGGGCGCGATTCCGCGCGATGCCCGCAAGTTTGGCGCCGAATGCCTGCAGCCGCGCGCCAGTCTTGGCAGCTTCGTCAATGACATCGTGGAAGGCGTCGGCCTGCCCTGGTGGAAACGCTTCCTGGCCGAGAAATATCTCGCCGCCCAGGCCAGCCCACCAGAATCCGAAACCTGCCTGTTCCTGAACGTCCGCACCGCGAATCTCGGCGGCGACACGCCTGTGCCTGTGATGGTGTGGATTCATGGCGGATCACACCAGGCGGGCGCGGGTTCGACCAGCATCTACCAGTCGAACGGCCTCGTCGAAAAAGGCGTCGTCCTGGTGACGATCAATTACCGGCTTGGCCCGCTTGGCTATCTCGCCCACCCGGCGCTGACGGAAACCGATGGCACATCCGGCAATTACGGCCTGCTCGACCAGATGGCGGCGCTGAGCTGGGTCCGGCGCAACATTGCCAGCTTTGGCGGTGACCCGCACAATATCACCGTGTTCGGCGAGAGCGCCGGCGCGCAATCGGTCAGTGAGCTGATGGCCTCGCCGCTTTCGGTGGGCCTGTTCGACAAGGTTATCCTCCAGAGCGGATCAAGCAGCTATAATGCCCTGCACCTCAAAAAATCGCCGCTGGTGAACGTGCGCAGCGCCGAGGATGTCGGCACCGAATTCCTGTCGACACTCGTGCCGCCCGCCGCCGTTGCGGCTGATTTGCGGGCCATTCCCGCTGCGGCCATCATCTCGCGCGCCGAAGCGCGCAGCGATCTGACCGGCTATTTCCTGCCGAACGTGGACGGCAAGGTGTTGCCGGAAATGATCGGCAAGGCGATCCGCGACGGTAACGTTCCCCACCTGCCCATGCTGGCCGGATACAATGCCGACGAGGGCTCGCTGTTCTATAATGACATCCGGTCTCCGACGGTCCTGTCGAAGCAGATCACCGGCACGCTGGAGGACCGTGAGGAGGCGCTTGCGGACGTGTTTGGCAGCAATCCGGCAAAAGCCCTGCAGTCACTGTATGGGATGGAGAGCCTGGAGACCTGGGACCGGGGCGCGGTCGACATGCTGGGTGATGACATGTTCGGCGTCCACATGCGCTTCATCGGCAAGCAGAATGCCGATGCCGGACAGCCGACCTGGATGTATATGTTCTCGCGCACATGGCCATCCAAGCACCAGACCATCGGTGCCTATCATTCGGCGGAGATCCCGTTCGTGTTCAACAGCCACTCGCCCCTGCTGGCGGTGTCGCATTCCGATGAAAAACTGACCGACATCATGACAAGCTACTGGACCAATTTCGCCCGGACGGGAAACCCGAACGCGGGCGGCATTCCGGAATGGCCGAAATACACGTCCGAGACCGATACCTGGAACGAGCTGCACTATCCGGTGGATCCGCACCGTGAGCTGCGCGCACGCAAGCTGGACATCCTGGAAGAGAACCTGATTGCGCGAATCGAGGCGGTCACCGAGATCGTCGCGCCGCGTGACATGGCGCTGAACCTGGACCCGGCCGTGCTGTCAGGCGACGAGGAGGCTGTTGCAGATAGCAACTAGGCCTTCGAGGTCGGTCTCGTCGAATGCGTCGAGATCGACGGAATCCACGTCCAGAACGGCCACCAGCTCACCGTCGGCATCAAATACCGGCACGACCACTTCCGAATTCGAGGCCGAATCGCAGGCGATATGGCCCGGGAATGCGTGCACATCCGACACGAGGATCGGTTCGCCCGTGGCCGCAGCATGACCGCAAACGCCCTTGCCGAAGGGGATACGCAGGCAGCCGAGCGTGCCCTGATAGGGACCGACGACGAGTTCGCGGGGTTTCAGCGGGTCAACGACATAGAATCCGGTCCAGAAAAAACGCGGAGCCATGGCCTGGGCGAGGATACAGGCGGCGGTCGCATAGCGTGCCGTGACGGAGGTTTCGCCGCTCACGACGCTGTCGATTTCCGCCTTCAATTCCCGATAGTGCTCGGCCTTGTCCATTTCACGCCTCATCTCTGCCTTGGACCGGATATATCGGGTGGACCGGGCTTCAGGGCAATAGGCCGTTGAAGCGGCACGCAACCTCTGGAATAGTCGCGTAATTCCGCGAGCTATGGGGCGCCTGCGGCAGGAGGGATACGTTTTGCGCTTGGCGGTTCGGATGGGAACTCTGTTCGCGCTCGCCTGTGCGTCTCTCGCACACCCGTGCCTTGCGCAGATCCATTTAGATGAAGCGATGCCGACCGCAACGGCGAATGATTTTGACTTGGGCGCTGACGATTACGATGATGTCGTGGCCAATGAGCCGTTCGACAGTGATATCCACAGCCCGCAGACTGATATCGACGCGGTCGACGCCGCGCATGCGGCCTATCTGAAAAAAACCGAACTGCAATTGAAGCGCCCGGAATACGACGCGCCGGACGCAGACTTCAAACCGCCGAAGCCGCCACCGCGCTGGTTGAAAGCGATCTTCGACTTCCTCGGCAATCTTGGCCCGCTATTCCAGTTCATCTTCTGGGCGGCCATCTTTGTCGTCGTAGCAGGCGTTCTCTACTTCCTGTTCGGCGAAGCGATCCGCGTGCGCTTTGGCAAATCCGGCAAGGGCAAGGTCGACAATCCCGACGATGTGCTGGTCGACCTGCGTCCCGATTCACATGTGGCGCAGTCGCTGCTGGACGAGGCCGATGCGCTGGCCCGGGCGGGCAAGTTTGCCGAAGCGGTCCACCTCCTGCTGTTCCGCTCGATCGACGATATCCAGCAACGGCTGGAAGGCGGCGTGCCGCGTTCGCTGACGGCGCGGGAAATCGGCGGGCTGGGCAACCTGCCCGACCGGGCGAAACGTGGCCTCGGCCCCATCATTTCCATCGTCGAACACAGTTTCTTCGGCGGACGTGATGTGGATGCAGCTGGCTGGAAGACGGCGCGTGACTCCTATGAGCAGTTTGCCTTCGGCGAGGCCTGGGCATGAGCGACAGTCCAGGCAACTCGCCGTTCACGGCGCGAACGATGGCGGTATTGCTGACCATCGCAATTGTATCCTTCGGCGCGGTGATGGTGCTGGCCGGATGGGCACCGGAACTGCGTGACCGTAATCATGCAGGTGACCATCCGTTTTCGACCTCGGCGCTTGGATTCAACGGCATCGTGCAATTGCTGGAGGATCAGGATTATCCGGTCGAGGTGTCGCGCCTGGAGCACCGGCTTGAACGCCGCGACTGGGGCCTGATGGTCGTCACCTTGTCGCCCTGGGGCATGAGCGGCAAGCTGCAGGACGTTACGCTGCAACCGACAACGCTGATCGTGCTACCGAAATGGACCGGCCAAACCGACCCGTTCAATGCCAGGCGCCAGCGCGACACGCGCTTCATGGCGGCGCGCCGGCTAAACGACATGTTGGCCGAACTGGATATCGATGGCGAGATCGGCCGGATCGACGTGCCTGCATGGACCGACACGCCGTTCGGCGACATGGCGCTGAAGCCGGACCTCAATATGCAGGTCATCCAATCGAAGTCACTGGCACCTATCGTCTCCACGGATGACGGCATCCTCCTCGGCAAGCTGGACGGCGGAGATATCTATATTCTCGCCGACCCGGACATGCTGAACACGTTCGGCCTGGCCGAGCGGGAGAATGCGCGCTTTGCCGTGCAGTTGATGGACTGGCTGCGCTATGATGAAGCCGAGCCGATCATTTTCGACGCGACGCTGCACGGCTTTGTCCGTTCGGAAAACCTGTTGCAGATGATGTTCGACATTCCCTTTGTCGGCGCGACGCTGGCCGCTTTCGCGGCGGCTTTCCTGCTCGGCTGGGCAGCGCTGGTCCGGTTCGGCCCGACGGCGCGGGAGACGCGGGTGATCGCACTGGGCAAGCAGGCGCTGGTCGACAATTCGGCGGGCCTGTTCACGATGGCGCGGCGGGAAACACATCTGGCGCCGGGCTACCTGACCATGATGCGGCGGCGGGTGGCGCGCGAAATCGCGGCGCCGAAGACCATGACCGAGACACAATTATCTGCCCTGTTCGACCGGCTGGGGCCGGAAGAGCAATCGGGCAAGACATTCTCGCAAATCGAACGCGGCCTTCGCACGGCATCTGCCAGTCGCGAAGAGCTGATGACCAAGGCCCGCGAACTGTATCGCTGGCGACGCGACATTCTCAGGAGAAGCACGCATGAACGTAAGTGACATCAAGGCGCTGGCAGGGAGCATCCGCAGCGAAGTGCGCAAGGCGGTGATCGGCCAGGACACGACGGTCGACATATTGCTGACGGCGCTGTTTTCGTCCGGGCACGTCTTGCTGGAAGGCCCGCCGGGGACGGCGAAGACGCTGCTGGCGCAATGCGTCGCGAAATCGATCTCGCTTGATTTCGGGCGCATCCAGTTCACGCCCGACCTGATGCCGGGCGACGTGCTGGGCACCAACCTGTTCAATTTCCAGACCAATGAATTCAGCCTGACCAAGGGGCCGATCTTCACCGACCTGTTGCTGGCCGACGAGATCAACCGGACGCCGCCGAAGACCCAGGCCGCCCTGCTGGAAGCGATGCAGGAACGCAAGGTGACGATTGATGGGGAATCGTATCCGCTGAACCCGCGCTTCACCGTGATCGCGACGCAGAACCCGATCGAGCAGCAGGGCACCTATCCCCTGCCCGAGGCGCAGCTGGACCGGTTCCTGTTCAAGCATACGCTGGACTATCCAAGCCGCGAGGAAGAGTTCGCCATCGTTGCCCAGCATGGCACGCGGACGGGCATGAACACGCCGGCCTCGTTCGGGATCGGATCGGTGATCAGCGCGGCGGACCTCGACACGGCCGTCGAAACCGTGTCGCAGATCAAGCTGAAGGATGACATCATCTCCTATATTGTCGACCTGATCCGGGCGACGCGGGATTCTGCCGATGTCGAGACCGGGGCCTCGCCCCGCGCCGGTGCCATGCTGGCCGTTGCCGCCCGGGCTCGCGCCGCCTTGGACGGT
>NZ_JBBKXE010000077.1:0-3547 GCF_037969335.1 Hyphomonas sp.
GCGCCTGCTGCATGTGATTGATGCCGCCACCAATCCGTGGGGGGTGAAGGTCACCCGTATAGAGATTGCGGACCTCAGCCCGCCGGCCGACATTACCGAAGCGATGAACCGCCAGATGAAGGCCGAGCGCCTGAAGCGGGCGGAAATCCTCACCGCCGAGGGCGACAAGCAGTCGGCGATCCTCACGGCCGAGGGCCAGAAGCAGGCCAAGATTCTCGAAGCCGAAGGCCGCCGCGAAGCCGCTTTCCGCGATGCCGAGGCGCGCGAGCGCGAAGCCGAAGCGGAAGCCAAGGCGACGGCCATGGTCAGCGAGGCCATCGCCAAGGGCGACGTCAATGCCATCAACTACTTCCTCGGCCAGGCCTATGTCGCTGCATTCGAAAAGCTGGCGACCAGCCCGCAGCAGCGCACGGTTATCATTCCGGCAGAATTCTCGAGCATCCTCGGTACAATCGAAGGCATCAAGGGCCTGACCGGTGCGGCGAAGGAAGCCCAGCTCGCTTCGCGGACACAAGGCGGCGCCGTGCCGCCGACGCGGACGGAATACTAACCTCCTCCGGTGCCCGGGCTTCGGCTCGGGACCGGCCTCCATCTTGCCCCCAACCGGGAGACCTGGACCATGGAACAGATTTTTACCGAACTCACCGTCTGGCACTGGCTGGCGCTGGGCCTTGTCCTGTTCGGTATCGAGATGATGACCGGCACGTTCGACCTGATGATGCTGGCAATTGCCGCATGGCTGACCGGGGCGTTCGCCTTTTTCGGACCGGACACGTACACCACCTGGCAGGGGCAGCTGGTATTCTTTGGCGCGGCGGCCTTCGTGCTTGTCGCGCTGGGCCGGACCCTGTTTTCCGGCCTGCGCGGCAGCGTCGAGGAACACCCAACGCTGAACAAGCGCATGGCGGGCCTTGTCGGCCAGCGCGGTCAGGCGACGGGCGATTTCTCAGGCGGGCAAGGCCAGATCCGGATCGGCGAGACGGTGTGGGGCGCAGAAGCCGCCGACCCGATGATCCCGGTTCAGGCTGGCGACTCGGTCGTCGTCGAGGGCGCGCGCATGAACACGGCGATCGTGCGCAAGGTTTGACGCTTACTGGCCGGCCCTGATGAAGGCGCGCACATCGTTCGACAGTTTCGCGCCTTCAGGCTCTGACAGGTACATCATGTGCCCGGCGTCATAATAGTCGAACTCGACCCGGTCGAGTACGACGCCATTTTTGAACAGCGCCATCTCGGCCCCGAAGAAGGGCGTCGCCAAATCGTACCAGCCTGAGGCCAGCATGACTTTCATCTGCGGGTTCTCGCGCATGCCCTTGCCGAGCCAGGGCGTGACGTTGACATATTCCGGCCAGCCGCTGTCATTCGTGCTCCAGTTCCAGTTCGAACCTGGCTCGCCGGTCAGCACCTTGTAGGGGCGAGTGAAATCGATCTTCAGCTCGCGGGTCAGGTAGTCGTTGATGGCGGCGACATAAGCGACATCCATTCCGTAACCTGACGGATCATTCTCCGGCGAGTCGGCGGTGCCTTCGCTGTCGATACCCTTGTAACGGCCATCGAACCGGCCAACGGAATAGCCTTCCCGGCGCAGCAATTCTTTGCGGAAGCGAGTCGGGTCGATGCGCAGCTTCGCCTGACGGATCCATTCGGACGAGACGCCGAGATAGGCGCTCATCTCAGTGGCGATGGCGGCTTCCTGCGTGGCACCCAGCGTGTTGCCACGGATCAGGGCCGGGGCCAGCGTGTCGATGGCATAGGTGCGGGCGGCGGCGATGAAGGCATCAAAGTCGCCATTCCATTTCGCCGTGTCGACCTTGCCGTGATACCAGGCGATGGCGGCTTCGGACGGGAAGTAGGAAATGTGCGCGGTGTCGTTGCCGGGGGCGAATTCGCCGGTCTGGAAATCGAGGATGGCGGAAATCAGGACCACGCCATTGAGGCCGATCCCGTTCCAGCCGCCCTGCAGTTTCTCGGTCAGGGCTGCGGCGCGGGTGGTGCCATAGCTTTCGCCAGCGAGGTATTTCGGGCTGTTCCAGCGGCCATTCTCGGTGATCCAGATACGGATGAATTCGGCGATGCTTTCGGCGTCTTCGTTGACGCCGTAGAATTCCTTGCCGTCATTGTCACCGAGCGGGCGCGAATAGCCGGTGCCGACGGGATCGATGAAGACCATGTCTGTCACGTCGAGCAGCGAGTTCTGGTTGTCGCGGATCGTATAAGGCGGTGCGCCGACGCCGCTGGCGTCAGACGGCGTGATGACCTGTTTCGGACCGAAGGCACCCATGTGCAGCCAGAGCGAGGCCGAACCCGGGCCGCCATTGAACACGAAAGTGACCGGGCGCTGACGCGCATCGGATACGCCGTCGCGGACATAGGCGACCGAGAAGATCGAGGCCGTGGGCTCGTCTTTCTTGTCGCGCAGGTAGGTTTCGCTGGCGACGGTCTTGTACTTGATGGTCTGGCCATTCAGCTTGAGGGAATGATCGGAGGCGAAGGCCTGGGCCTCGGGTATCTCGGGCTTTTCCTTTGCCGCCTCAGCCTTGTCGGCCTTTTCGTCTGCAAATCCCGGTACGGCAACGAGTGTCAGGCACAGTGCCAGCAATAATCCACGCATCTTATCAACCCTCAGCAATCTGGTGTTGGCAGGACAGTATCAGGGCAGCGCGTCATCGCAAGACCCGGAAAAGTATGGCCCCGCACCGGGGGGAGTGCGGGGCCAAGTTCATGCCGGATTGAGTGTATCAGCCCGGCATGACAACCGTGTCGATCAGGTGGACAACGCCATTGGACGCGTCGATATCGGTTGCGGTCACCGTGGCGGTTCCGCCGGCTGCATCGGTGAGGATGACATTGCCGTCGACGATGGAGGCAGTGAGGTCTGCGCCGTTGACGGTGGTGACCGTGAACCTGCCGCCATTGTCGGTGATGGCCTGGACAAGATCAGCCGCCATCACTTCGCCTGCCACGACATGGTAAGTCAGGATGCCGGACAGCTTGGCCTTGTTCTCTGGCAGGAGCAGTGTTTCGACTGTGCCTTCCGGCAGTTTGGCGAATGCGTCGTTTGGCGGCGCAAACACAGTGAACGGACCGTCGCTGTTCAGCGTTTCGACAAGGTCAGCCGCCGTGACGGCAGCGACAAGAGTCGACAGGGCGTCATTGCCAGCGGCAACGGCGACAATCGTGCCGGTTTCGACAACCGCTTCTTCCATCATGGGTTCAGCAGGCGGTGTTGCTGCTTCGGTCGGCATTTCGACCTTGGCAGCGGGGGCGGCATCATAGTCTGACTTGTCGGCGGCATCTTCGCAGGCCGCGAGCGACAGGGAAGCGGCAATGGCCGCCGTAATCAACAGATTGGTCTTGAGGGGCATATGTGACTCTCCATGCAATGCGCAGGGGTACGCATGCCCCTTTGTACGGAGCTGCGCGGAAACGGTTCACATTTGACGGCGAAAAAATTTCAGGAACCGCCTAGCCGGGCTGCCACGCGCCATCCATCGCGGCGTCGGCGCCCCAGCAGACATAGGTGATGGCCGAGCGCGTCAGCATGCCC
>NZ_JBBKXE010000078.1:0-17065 GCF_037969335.1 Hyphomonas sp.
CCAAGCGCTGGCCGGAAGAGCATTATGCCGAACTGGCGACGCGGATTGCCGATGCGGGCATCATGCCGGTGATCATTGGCGGCAAGGCGGAAGGCCCGCTGGCGCATAATATCGCGCGCAGGGAACCCCGGGTGAAGAACCTGGTGACCCGCACCGACCTGTTCCAGATCGTGACGCTGGCCGAGAAGGCCCTATTCGTGGTCGGCAATGATACCGGCCCGATGCACATGGCCACGCTGGCGGGGGCGCCGGGCATCGCCCTGTTCGCGCTGACAGAGAGCGATCCGGACCATTCGGCCCCGCGCGGCCCGAAAGCGCCGGTGATCATCAACTCGGCGCCGACGCTGAAAGAGTTGAGTGTCGACGACGTCTGGCAGTCCGTGCGGGCGCTTGGGCTGTTGCCCGCTTGACTTCACCTGCGATAGGGCACAACCGAAGCGCCTTGTGGAACAGGCCAACGAATGGCATATTCCCCAAGCCTATGAACAGCCACAAAGGAGACAGGCCATAGCTCGCAGACCAGACCAGGGCGGACCACAGAAACAGGTTGGCCCCCGCACCAATGATGACATCACCGCCACCAATGTTCTTCTGATTGATGAGAACGGTGAAAAGCAGGGCGTGATGCCCCACGCAGCAGCCCTTGATGCGGCGCGCGAGGCGAGCATGGACCTTGTGGAAGTTTCCCCCGACCAGGAAGTCCCGGTCGTGAAAATTCTCGACTATGGCAAGCTGCGATTTGAAGTGCGCAAGAAGAAGGCTGCTGCGAAGAAGAAGCAGCGTTCCAGCGAACTCAAAGAGATCAAGATGCGTCCGAATATCGACACGCATGACTATGAGGTGAAGTCGCGCGCGATGCAGCGTTTCTTCGAGGACGGCGACAAGGTGAAGGTCACCCTGCGCTTCCGCGGCCGCGAAATGGCGCACCAGCATCTCGGCATGCAATTGCTCGAACGGGTGAAGACCCAGTTCGAGGAAACCACGAAAGTGGAAACCGAACCGAAGCTCGAAGGCCGCCAGATGACCATGGTCCTGGCACCGCGCTGATGAAACAGGCAGGGCTGGTCCTCGGAATTGCCCTGCTGGTTGCGGCCTGTGCTGCGCCAGCGCCTGTCGAGACCGTACCAGAGACTTCGGCGCCTGCCGCCGGGGTGTCGGAACCGGATCGCAGCGTCAAACCGGAGATGGATGCTCTGGACCGTGTCGAGGATACGTGCGGGCTGGACGCCCTGAAGCCCTACCTGGGCAAGCAGGCGAGCGATATTCCGGCGGACGTGCTGCCGGAGCGGTCGCGTATCGTCGGGCCGAATACGCAGGTGACGATGGATTATGTGCCAACGCGGGTGAACGTGCTGACGGACGAAGCCGGAATGGTGATTGGCCTGAAGTGCGGGTGAGGTTGCGCTGGAAAGGCAATCTCTGACGAACCTGCCGTCACCAAGCAGGTCTCAGTTCCCGAGCCGTCGTGTTGTCTGTTTTGATCTTGCCCGACGCCTCGAATAAGAGGACACTGTGAATAGTCACACGCGATCAGCAAGCCCACCACATGGTGCCGAGGCAAGGCTGCGTAGGACTTCGGGGAGACTGCCGACTGCGATTGCAGGCACAGTTTCCCGAATTGGAATATATTGCCTTGAATTTGGATAATCGCAGATTTGAGAAGGTGTCGTGGGCGAATCCGAGAAGGAGAGCAGGCTAAATCCTGTTATTTCCGTAGGTTCGAAAGTCTATACTAAATTATGAAAGCCCCGCCCTGTGCGGGGCTTTCCTATTTGTGCCGACGAAAATTTTTTCCTCGGGAAAAGTGGAGGACAGTCGATGGACATGTTCCTCAGCTTGCTAACGGAACTCGCTCCTTACGTAACCGCAGCCATCTTGGTCTTCCAAGGTGCTCGCGGGTATTTTGGGAGACGGACGCGGGTGCAAGGAAGCGAAGAAGTCGAGCGTAGGTGCTCATTCTCCGCTCCCGGAATTCGCTTTAAGTCCAGTTTCCGGCGCAAGCGCAAATAAACTGACCGCCGGACCCTAGCTCTTGGAGCTTTGGTTTACGAAGCCCTTTCAGTCAGGGAGGGGGACAATTGTCCAATATCCAGCGCCGAAAGCCGGACGGGCCATTCGCCCTCCGGTTTTTTGTGTGTGGCGGGCGGAGGGTGCGGGTCCGCATCGCATTATTATGATCACACAGGAAAACAGGGTCGCGAGCCCGTTCCCTCCGCTTGCCGGGGCTTTTGACCCCCATGGCGACGGTTTGGGACGCCGCCATGACGCGTGTATTATGACCCGAAAACGCTTACGGTCGGACAGGTTTTGCGCGATCCGGCATGGCCGCAGGCGACGGGGCAGGGACAGGGCGGCGCGAATCCGCCTGTTTGGCGCCGGACTGCCTGCAATATCAGGCATCCGGCCCCTTGATTCTCTCTCTCCGATCCGTCATAAGCCGCCTCTTCCGAGCGGTGTAGGCGAACGGCATGCCCCTCAGCTCATGAACAGACCAAGGGCCGCCCACGGGTGTGAGCTCGCACAAGGAGACTAGAAATGCCGAAGATGAAGACCAAGAAAGCCGCTGCCAAGCGGTTCAAGATCACGGCCACCGGGAAACTGAAGCATGGTGTCGTTGGCAAACGCCACCGCCTCAGCAGCCATAATGCCAAGTATATCCGCCAGAACCGGGGCACGAAAGTTGCCTCGAGCGCCGATGTCGCCCGCGTCATGAAGAAGTTCCTGCCTTACGGCCTGTAAGCTTTTCCCGTTTTCCCCAAGATCTTGACTTAGGAGGCTCAAATGCCCCGTTCACGCAATAAAGTGCCGGCCCACGCCCGCCACAAGAAAATCATCAAGCAGGCCAAAGGCTTCCGCAACCGTTCGAAGAACACGTTCTCGAACGCGCATGCTGCTGTCTGGAAAGCCGGCGAGTACGCCTATGTTGGCCGTAAGGTCAAAAAGCGGAAATTCCGTTCGCTCTGGATCCAACGTATCAACGCCGCTGTGCGCATCCATGATGACGAACTCACATATAGCCGCTTCATCGACGGCCTGACCAAGGCCGGCATCGAAGTCGACCGCAAGGTCATGTCCGACATCGCGATCCGCGAGCCGGAAGCGTTTGGTGTGCTGGTCAAGCAGGCGAAAGCCGCGCTCGCCTAGGCTGCACCCAATTATCCTGCAAAATGGAGAGCCCGGCCCTTAAAGCCGGGCTTTTCCTTTAGGCGTTTGCATGATGTCCCGAAGCGACTAGAAAGCGCGCAGAATCCCAAGAGAGGCTGGAACCTTGTCCGATATCAAAACGATAGAGAAAGAGGCCCTTGCGGCGATCAATGCCGCGACAGCGCTTGATGCGCTGGACGCCGTGCGCGTGGCGGAGCTTGGCAAGAAGGGCCGCGTATCCGGCCTGATGAGCGGCCTCGGCAAGATGAGCCCCGACGAGCGCAAGGAAAACGGACCCAAGCTGAACGCGCTCAAGGTGACGGTCGAAGAGGCCGTGCGCGCCCGCAAGGCCGTGCTTGAGGCCAAGGCGCTGGAAGCCCAGCTGGCGACGGAAAAGGTTGACCTGACGCTGCCGCCGGCGCCCGGTCCGCGTACCGGAACGCTGCATCCCGTGATGCAGGTGTTCGAGGAGATCGCGGCGATTTTCGGCGACATGGGATTCACCGTGGCCGAGGGCCCGGACATCGAGGACGACTGGCACAATTTCACCGCGCTGAACTTCCCTGAAGGCCATCCGGCGCGCGAGATGCACGACACGTTCTTCCTGGACGCGCCCGAAGGCGGCACGCCGAAAGTCTTGCGCACGCATACGAGCCCGGTGCAGATCCGTACGATGATGAACGAAAAACCGCCGCTGCGCATTCTCGTGCCGGGCCGGGTTTACCGCAATGACTGGGACGCGACGCACACGCCGATGTTCCACCAGGTCGAAGGACTGGTCATTGAGGAGGGCATCCATATGGGCCACCTCAAGGGCTGCCTGATCGATTTCGTGAAGGCTTTCTTCGAGGTCGACAATGTCGTGGCGCGCTTCCGCCCTCACTTCTTCCCGTTCACCGAGCCATCGGCCGAGATGGACGTGCAGTGCCTGCGCGAAGGCGGCATGGTTGAAGTGGGCAAGGGGACTGACTGGCTGGAAGTGCTCGGCTGCGGCATGGTGCATCCGAACGTGCTGCGCAATTGCGGGCTGGACCCGGCGACGCATCAGGGCTTTGCCTTCGGCATGGGTGTCGATCGTCTCGCCATGCTGAAATACGGCATGCCGGACCTGCGACCCTATTTCGAGGCCGACCCGCAATGGACGCGCCATTACGGATTTGCGCCATGGACGACACCGTCCGTCAGCGGAGGGCTCAGCTGATGAAATTCACATTATCCTGGCTGACCGATCACCTTGCCACCAAGGCGGGGCTCGATGAAATCCTGGCGCTGATGCTGAAAGCAGGGCTGGAGGTCGAAGAGGTTGTCGATCCGAACCAGACCCTGAAGGACTTCACGGTCTGCAAGGTGATTGCCGCCGAGCCGCACCCGGATGCGGACAAGCTGCGCGTGTGTACGGTGGAGACGGTGGACGGCACCAAGCAGATCGTCTGCGGTGCGCCGAATGCGCGCGCCGGCATGACCGCGATTTATGCCGGGCTGGGCACCTATATCCCGGGGCTCGAGTTCGCGCTCGACAAGAAGCCGCGCGCCATTCGCGGCGTCGAGAGTTTTGGCATGATGTGTTCCACCAAGGAGCTAAATGCCGGCGAGGACCATGACGGCATTGCCGACCTGGACGATTCCCTGCCGCTGGGCATGCCGGCGGCAGAAGCGCTGGGCCTGAATGATCCGGTGATCGATTTCGAAGTGACGCCAAACCGGCCTGACTGGCTGGGCGTGCAGGGGATTGCGCGCGACCTGGCGGCGGCGGGTGCTGGCCGGTTCATCCGGTCTGATGCGAAAAAGGTGCCCGGCAGTTATGATTGCCCGGTCGAGATCAAACTGGAGGCATCCGACGCCTGCCCGATGTTCGCGGGCGCGATGATCCGCGGCGTGACAAACGGTCCGTCGCCGGACTGGATGCAGGCGCGCCTCAAGGCGGTCGGTATCCAGCCCAAATCGCTGCTGGTGGACGTGACGAATTATATCTCGCTCGACCGAGCGCGGCCATTGCACGCCTATGATGCCGACAAGCTGCGCGGCACGGTCGTGGCGCGGCTGGGCAAGGCGGGCGAGAGCCTCGAAGCGCTGGACGGCAAGACCTACAAGGTGACGCCGGAAATGTGCGTCATCGCCGATGCCAGCGGGGTGATCGGCTTGGGTGGCGTGATGGGCGGCGCATCGACGGCGGTGTCCGACGAGACCGTCGATGTGTTCATCGAGAGCGCCTGGTTCGATCCGCTGCGCACCGCGCGCACGGGCCGCGCGACGGGTATCCATTCGGATGCGCGCTACCGGTTCGAACGCGGTGTCGATCCGCAGAGCTGCGTGGACGGGGTGAACCTCGCCCTTGAACTGATCCTGGAACATGGCGGCGGCACGGCGTCGAAGCTCAATGTCGCCGGATCGATCCCGGCGCGTATCGACAAGGTGACCTTCTATCCGGCTGACGTCGAACGCCTGACCGGCCTTGTCGTGAAGCTGCCGGAGATGCGGCGGATCATCAAGGACCTCGAATTCGACATCGAGGATGCGGGCGATGCCTGGTATCTCCTGCCACCAAGTTTCCGGTTCGACATGGAGCAGTCGGCCGACCTGGTCGAGGAAGTTGCGCGGCTGATCGGGTACGATTCGCTGCCCGTGACATCCCTGCCCGAGCCCGTCGGAGGCCGGCGCGCGATCACGACGCCGATCCAGGAACGTGTGCGTGTGTCCCGCCGGGTGATGGCCGCGCGCGGCTTCCTCGAAGCAGTGACATGGAGCTTCATGGCGAGGGATCATGCGGCGCTGTTTGCCAAGCATGACCCGGCGCTGGCGGTTGCGAACCCTGTGGCGAGCGAGCTCAACCAGATGCGGCCTTCGATCATCGGCAACCTGGCCGTGGCTGCGCAGCGGGCGGCCAATCATGGCGAGCCCGGCGCGCGCCTGTTCGAAGTCGGCCCGATCTATCTGGGCGACGGTCCGAAAGACCAGCGCACGGTCGCCTCGGGGGTCGTACGTCCTGCCAACCCGCGCCACTGGCAGGGCACGCCCCATGCCTATGATTCCTACGCAGCAAAGGCAGACCTGTTCGCCGTGCTGGATGCGCTCGGCCAGCCGGGCGAACGCTTCCAGGTGAGTGCCCCGACACAGCCGCACTGGCATCCGGGGCAGGCAGCCTGCCTGAAGCTGGGGCCGAAGGTGACGGTCGGCCATTTCGGCGCGATTCATCCGGGCGTGCTCAAGGCGATGGGCGTTGACGGCCCAATGTTC
The DNA here is from genome assembly GCF_037969335.1 of Hyphomonas sp. Classification (GTDB taxonomy): domain Bacteria; phylum Pseudomonadota; class Alphaproteobacteria; order Caulobacterales; family Hyphomonadaceae; genus Hyphomonas. The sequence goes on from NZ_JBBKXE010000078.1 coordinate 6,379, forward strand.
GGGTTCGAGCTGAACCTCAATGCGCTGCCGCAGATGAAGGTACGGCCGACCAAGACCAAGCCGGTGCTGCAACGCGCCGACCTGACGCCGATCCGGCGTGACCTCGCCTTCCTCGTGGACGAAACCCTGCCGGCCGGTGACCTGGTGAAATATGCCGTGGGCACAGACAAGCAGCTGATTGTTTCGGCTGATGTGTTCGATGTCTATCAAGGCAAGGGCGTACCTGAGGGCCAGAAATCGGTCGCCTTCGAGATGACGATCCAGCCGCGCGAAAAGCTGACGGATGAAGACATCCAGGGACTGATGGACCGGGTCGTCGCCTCAGTCGCCAAGGGCGCAGGTGGTGTGTTAAGAGGCTAGGCAGGTCGTGTTTCCGGGTGGGGGCTAAGTTGACGATGGTTGTTCACCAGATAGCTGTCCAGCAGGGTCTGCGACACAAACTGTACCTGGAACTGGTACCGGAAGCGCGCAAGAGCGGCATCTCGCGGGCCAACTGGCTGATCATCGCGCTGGTCCTGATGAGTTTCCTGTCGCTGGCGCTGGAGACCGAGCCGACGCTGACGGATCGGCCGGGATGGCAGCTGGCCTTCGACATCTTCAATATCTTTGTCGTCACCGTGTTTGCGATTGAATACGTGACCCGCGTCTATATCAGCGGGCTGAGACCGGAATATGCCGGGCTTCGCGGCCGCATCCGCTATATGACGCGGTTCTATTCGATTGCGGACCTGCTGGCCTTCCTACCGGAAATGATCGTGCTGATCATGGGCGGCGGTGTGCCGCTGATCGCCCTGCGGGTGTTCCGTCTGTTCCGGTTGATCAAGCTGGCGCGGTTCGTGCCGGCCTTTGATGTGCTTGGCGCCGCCGTGAAGCGGGCGGGATCCCAACTTCTCACGACACTCGCGATGGCGCTGGCGCTCGTCTATGTTTCGGCTGTTGCCCTCTATTTCATCGAGGGCATTGGCGGCCAGCAGCAAGAGATGTTCCAGTCCATCCCGCGGGCCATCTGGTGGGCGATCGCCACCCTGACCACCGTCGGCTATGGCGACGTCTACCCTGTGACCCCTCTCGGGCGCATGTTTGCCTCGGTGATTGCGCTGGCCGGTATTGGCGTCGTGGCGCTGCCGGCGGGCGTTTTTGCGAGCGCGTTTTCGGACGAACTGCGCGAGCGCGAACTTGCCAAGCTGAAGCTCAGGGTAGAGGAAGCAGAAGACGAAGCGGGCCGCGCGCCTGATGCAGACGATATCTGAGGCAGGCCCCGCCTGTTTACTGGAAGGGACCCGATGACTGACACAAACACCCAAAGCGCCTTCAGCGTGGCCATTGCCGGTGTCGCCGGGCGGATGGGCCGCCAGCTCGTGGCCGGCGCGATGGATGCCGGCTTGTCGGTCGTGGGCGGGACAGAAGCCCCCGGAAGCGGGCCATTCGACCGGGATATCGGCGAACTGGCCGGACGGCAGGCGCTGGGAATCCGGCCCGTGACCGATCCTGTGTCCGCAGCAGCCAATGCCGATGTCTGGATCGATTTTACCCGGCCTGCAGCGACGCTGGCATCGCTCGATGCTCTCAAGCATACGCGCGTCAGCGGCGTTGTGATTGGCACGACGGGGCTGAGCGCCGCGCAGGACGCGGAAATTGCCCGCGCTGCCGAGCGGCTGGCCATCGTCAAGGCCGGGAATTTCTCTGTCGGTATCAACCTGTTGCAGGCCCTTACAAGAATGGCGGCGGGCCGCCTCGGCGACGGATGGGACATCGAGATCCTCGAGACGCACCATCGGCGCAAGGTGGATGCCCCTTCAGGCACGGCCCTTATGCTCGGAGAGGCGGCCGCCGAAGGGCGTGGCGCTTCACTGGATGCCCTGCGCAGCCCACCCTATGACGGACCGGACAGCGCCCGCGTGCCCGGCCAGATCGGCTTTGCCGTGCGTCGCATGGGCGATGTGATCGGCGAGCATTCGGTCAGTCTCGGCTCTGACATGGAAATCGTCACGCTCAGTCACCAGGCACTGGACCGGGCGGTGTTTGCCCATGGCGCGATGCAGGCTGCAGCCTGGGTCAAGGGCCGCAAGCCGGGCCTGTATGGCATGAATGACGTGCTGGGACTGCCCGGCGCCTGACGCTGCGCTCCGACAATGCAACCGCTGAATCAGGGTTGACGCGGCGCTGATGCGTGGCAGCATGACAAGTTCGTAAAGAATGACCCTGGAAGGTTCCGGCATGATCGGCATTGTTGTCGTCAGCCACGGCAAGCTTGCACGTGAACTGGTCGCTGCTACGGAACACGTAGTCGGCGAACAGCCCTGCTTTCGTTCAATATCCATTGAAGTCGAAGATGATATCGAGGCGCGCCGCGACCAGATCCGCGAAACAGCCAAGTCCTGTGACCGCGGACGGGGCGTCATCATCCTGACGGACATGTTTGGCGGCACGCCGTCGAACCTTGCCATGTCGGTCATGACTGCCGGCAATATCGAGGTCTTGTCGGGCGTCAATCTGCCCATGCTGATCAAGCTGGCTGAAGTGCGCAACGAGCTGCCGCTGGCTGAGGCCGCGAAAGTGGCCGCCGAAGCGGGCCGCAAATATATCAGTATCGCATCTGACCTGCTGACGAAGTCATCCTAGTGAATTCGGCGACGACAACGGCGATCCAACGCGTGATGATCGTGAACCGGAAGGGCCTGCATGCGCGGGCCTCGGCCCGGTTGTCGCGGCTTGCGGGTGAGTTCGACGCCCATGTCACCGTCCACCACGAGGCCGAAAGCGCGGATGCGCGGTCGATCATGGATCTGTTGATGCTGGTGGCGCATATGGGCTGCGAAGTGGAGCTGCGCGCGGAAGGTCCGGAAGCGGCGGAAGCCGTGACGGCAATCGCAAGCCTGATTGCCGAAGGTTTCGGGGAACAGGGCGAGGACGACGAAATCTGCTGATCCCGCTGCGATTGCAGAGCCGTTTGGCCTGTCAGCGCCGGGTCGGAACGTCCTGATCGTTCGCGTCGGTCCACAGGCGCTTGCCAGACTCCCTGGGTTCGGGCGCGGCAAGCTTGGACAGGTAGATGTTTCCGTCCGGATCGGCATGATCGACGGTCAGCTGGGCGACCACGGCGACAAATTCGGTGAGGCTGACGATGCGGTCGAGATTGGGATCGAACCGGACAGGATTGGCCAGCGTGTCGTCGCGTGTCGGCAGGTCGTTGGCCCAGTCCTGTTGCTCAAGCGCGCTCAATGAGCCGTCAGCATTGGCATCTGCCACGGCGAACGCCGCGATCGCACCTGTCCTGAGTTCGTCCGGCGTGACGTGGCCATCATCATTGGCGTCGAAGCTCACGATGAGGCCGCCGCCCGGAACGAGCCGGCCTGACGCGTGGCGTCCGTGCGGGGCATCCGGCTTGAGGTGGCCCTGACCGGGCAGGCGCACGATATCGTCGGCTGCCTCGTCGTCCTGAACATCTGATTCGACCAGTTCTGGCGCTTCCGTTGCGCTGACGCTCTGTGCCAGGCATGGCGCGCCGAGCCAGACAAGCGCAGTCAGGGTAGATGCCAGATAGCGTGGGCGCATGAGCGGTTCCTGTAGAGTGACCAGACGGGCAGACTATGCCGCTGTGGTTTATTTGCAACATGACGTTTCAGTTACCTTGCATGGGTTGGGCGCCCGTCTTACCGTCCCGTTAACCCTGCCTTAATGGAATGGGAGCATTCCGTTAACCTCTTGCGGCTGTCCGAAAGGCGGTCGATTCTGGCGATGGAATTGGAAGACAATGGCAATAAGTGCAGACCAGGTTCCGATCATCATGTCCGCTGGCGCGGCCTCGCTGGGCCTTGCGGCCCTGCTGTGGGCATTGCGGGTTTCGGACGGGGCAAGGGGCGCTGCACGCAAGTTTCGCGACCGGTCTGCCGAACTTGAAACGACACTGGCCGAACACAGGTCGGTGCTCGGCGCACACCCCGGGGTAATTCTTGTCTGGCAGGGCGAAGCCCTGGAGGCCGATGAAGACGAGATCATTGCGCCGGAACTCTACGGGTCACCCGTGGCGCTGGCCGGCCTGCTCAGCTTTACCGACGACGCCATTTCCGTAAACCCGGCTGTTCGTATTATCGAGGGCCTCGCGGACCTCGAAGCGCGCGACAGCGCCGGGCAAGATACGACGCTACGCATACGCCTGCGCGAATTGCGTGAATCCGGACAGGCATTTTCCCTGACGATTATCGGGCCATCGGGCCGTTTCCTCGAAGCGGATGGCCGCACGGCCGGCGCACGCGCCGTGGTTTGGGTGACCGATACGACGATCAAGGGGCTCGAAGAAAGTTCGGCCCGCGGCAAGCTGGAAGAGGCGCGCCAGGTAATCGCGCGCGACCCGACTGCGTTTCTCGACATGCTTGGCAAGTCGCCGTTCCCGGCCTGGCGCGTGTCGGGCATGGGCAAGCTGCAATGGGTAAACCCGGCCTATATCGAAGCGGTCGACGGTATCAATCTGGACCGTGTGCTCGACCGTCAGCTGATGCTCGACCAGGCCGCATCCGAACAGGCCCGCAAGACAATTTCCGAAGGCGCCGATATCGACGAGACACGCCATATGGTGATCAAGGGCGAGCGCCGTGCAATGCGCGTCCTGACATTCCCGCTGTCAGGCGGCGCCGGGGCGATGGCGTTCGATGTGACCGCACAGGAAAATGCGCGCGACGAACTCAACCGCCATGTCCGCGCGCATGATGAAACGCTGAACCATGTCGCAGACGCCGTCGCGATCTTTGGGGCCGACCGCAAGCTGAGCTTCTACAACAAGGCGTTCCGCGACATGTGGGACCTCGACGAGAGCTTCCTGCTCGACCGGCCCAACCACGGCCAGTTGCTGGACCGGCTGCGCGAGCGCCGCAAATTGCCGGCCCGGACGAACTATGCCGAATGGCGCGCCGAGGAGCTGTCGTATTATCTCGACATTGACGGGGTGAAGGAAGACATCTGGTCGCTGCCGGACGACCGGACCCTGTCGGTCACGCGCCAGCGTCACCCAATGGGCGGGTTGTTGCTTCTGTTCAAGGACATTACCGGCGAGCTCAATCTCAAGACCAAGTTCAATGCGATTGTGAAAACGCAATCCTCGACGCTCGATAACCTGCATGAAGCGGTTGCCGTGTTCGGCGGCGACGGACGCCTGAAACTGTTCAACCACGCCTTCGAACGCCTGTGGGGCCTGTCGCATGACTTGCTGAAGGACCAGCCGGATTATTCCGCGGTCGTCGAAGCCTGCGTGCCGCTGTTCCATGATGTCGAGATATGGGATGCGATCAAAGGCCATATCACCGACCCGTCTGCACGGGCGCGCCAGTCGACGACCGGCGAGATGCGCCGCTCCGACGGATCGATCCTGACCTACCTGACCCATCCGTTGCCGGATGGAAACACGCTGATCGCGTTTGCCGACGTCACGGCCACCCGGCGCGTCGAATCGGCCTTGCGTGACCGTGCCGAAGCGTTTGAAGCTGCTGACCGGTTGAAGACGGAATTCGTGCGCAATGTCAGCTACCAGCTGCGGTCGCCGCTAACAGTCATCTTCGGCTATGCCGAACTGCTCGAGACCCAGCGCAATGGCGATCTGACAGACCGTCAGTCTGATTATGTCAGCGCGATCCTTTCGGCCTCGGACCATTTGTCCAAGCTGATCGAGAATATCCTCGACCTCGCCATGATCGAAGCCGGGCGGATGGATCTCGATCTTGAGGACGTCCAGCTGCAGGACGTCATCGAGGAAAGCATAGAAATGGTCGTGTCGAAGGCCGAAGACACGGAAATCACCGTCCGCGCTGATATAAAGGGCAAACTGGGAATCATTCGTGCCGACCAGCGCCGTATCAGGCAGGTACTGTTCAACCTCGTCTCCAACTCGCTTCGCTTCACGGAATCGGGTGGCGAGATCGTGGTGTCGGCACAGCGGATTGGTGACATGGTCACCTTGTCGGTACGCGATAATGGCAAGGGACTTGAGGCCGACAAGCGCGCGACCAGCTTTGACAGTTTCGTTTCAGGCGACCAGCGCGGTGCGGGTCTTGGCCTGGCGCTTGTGAAACATTTCGTCGACCTGCATGGCGGCACGGTCGGGATGAAGCCGGTCGAAGGCGGCGGACTGGAAGTCACGTGCTGGCTGCCGGCCCAGGCTGTGGTTCATGGTAGCGCGCCGGAACTGATGCTGGCGGAAGCCCGCGCCTGAGGTTGGCTCAGCTTGCCAAAGACAGACTGTCATCCGCGCCAACGCAGGCAATGCCGATCTGGTCACTGTGCTTGTGGCTCATCAACGCCTTGTCCGTTGCGACAAACATTTCCGACGCCGCATTGAATGCGGCCGAATAGAAGCCAAGACTGATGCTTGATCGCGCCACGAGAGTCTTGCCGCAATAGACATGTGGCAAGGCAAGGGTGGCCTGCAGTTCGGCGGCAAACGCGGCGACGTCGGCGCCATCGAATGTCTCCCAGAGCAGTATCGCGAATTCATCGCCGCCAAGACGGGCACCGAAACCGGGACGCTCACCGATCGCCGTACGGATGCGCACCGCGACGTGTTGGAGGACGGCGTCGCCGGCGTCGTGACCGTGAACGTCATTGACCTGCTTGAAATTGTCGAGATCGAGCAGGATCAGCGTGAAGGGCGCTCCGCCAAGGCCGGCCGCGCCAAAGGCGTCGGCGAATGACTGTTCGAACCGCCGACGATTTGCGAGACCGGTGAGGAAATCGGAATTGGCAAGCTCGGCAAGTCGCATCTGTGCGGCTTCCAGCTCCTGGTTCTTGCAGATGATATCTTCTGCATTGCGTGTCGCCACGCGATAGGCGCTGCGGAACTTGCGTTGGAGGATGACGTTCTGGCGCAGGACCGTGGCATTGTAGAGAAAGGTCGGGAAAGCGATGAGCGTGCCGATGAACATGCCGCGTGCCAGGTCGAGCCACAGGTTCGTTCCGGTCAGGGCCGATATCGTCAGTTCGCCAAGCGCGATGATGGAGAGAACGATAAGCGTCGAGCCGATAGCCAGGCGCAGGGCGTCGGTGCCCGACTCCATTTTTGGCTGCATTCTTTCGCGCACCCACCTGATGAGGAATCCCTTGGGATTCAACAGCTGTCCCTCCACGGCATAACGGCAGAGACTACTTTATCGGCGTTCAGGCGAGCTGAAGAAGACGTAAAGATTTTGCCGGGCGCCGTTAACACCTGCGAAGCCACAACGCACACGCTGACCCGAAGCCAGTATAACGTGGACGCGGCTACAGGTCAGGCGCCGGGTTCTTTTCGAACCTGAGGAGAAAACGATCAGTCTTGCGCCGAACCGACGGGTCGAAAACATTTATCGTTCGGTCATCTTCAGCGGGCCGGTCATCCTGTCCAAAGACGCTAGATTAGTCGAAGGCGACAGGGGCGACTTCCGCAGACGGTCCGGAGCAGCCAGCGGCCAATCCGATGGCGACGATTGCAGCAAACACATATTTCATGGATTTTTCGTCCATTGCGCCTGTCGTCACGCGTCAGCCAGCATTTTCTCACTCATTGTCCACAGGCGTTCGGCTTTCTCATCGTCGCAGATCCACGGCCGGGCGTGTTGCCAGCGCTGGCTGTCACCTGTGGCAAGCTGGGCGATGTCACAATCTTCGCAATAGACGCCGCCGCGGCCATCGAGTTTTGGCGACGTGGCGGCCCAGACACTGGTGGCTGCGCCCTGTTCGGGTGTCTTGAACATGGCCTGGACCTGGGGCGGGATGGTGCCGTCGGCCGCCTTCCAGCCGAGCGCCACCATTTCCTCGTCTGACAGGTGGCGCTGGAGGGGCGTAAAGATGCCGCCCGGGTGCACGGAAAAAGCCCGGACGCCGACGTCGCGACCCCGGTGGTCGACACCGAGCGCGAACAGGGCGTTGGCCGATTTGGCCTGTCCGTAGGCGTCCCATTTGTCGTAAGGGGTTTTGGTGAAGTGGGGGTCGTCCCAATGCACATCGGAGCGAACGTGCCCGGTGGAGGACAGGGCGACGACGCGGGATGACTCGGCGCGCTGCATGGACGGCGCCAGCGCGAGGCTCATCGCCATGTGGCCGAGATGGTTGACGCCGAACTGGCGCTCCCAGCCGGGGCCGACGCGGCCCTCAGGGCAGGCCATGATGCCGGCATGGTTGATCAGGATGTCGAGGCCGCGTTTGGTCTCGTCATATTCGCGGGTGAATTTCTCGATGCTCTTGAGGTCGGCCAGATCCATCGCGGCGATTTCGATCTCGCCGGCCACGTCCGCCAGGGCTTCTTCGGCCACGTCGACCCGTCGGGCCGGAACGGTGACACGCGCGCCAGCGCCTGCGAGCGCGCGGACGGCTTCAATCCCGATGCCCGAATAGCCCCCGGTGACAATCACATTCTTGCCTGTCAGGTCGATGCCGTCGAGCACCTCGGCGGCTGTCGATTTGGCGTGAAAGCCTGATCCGATGGGTAGCTGGTCTTGTGCGGCCATGCGCCTGATGTCTCCCGAAAGTGTTTCTTGTTGCGCAGAGTTTGCGCCGGGGACGGCGTGGCGGCAAGGGTGGGTTACGATTTCTTAAGCAGCGCGTCACGTGGACGGCGACTTGAGGCAGGCGTATATGATGGGTGTTATACATTATCATTCGGAGAGTGATCCCATGCGCCTTTTTGCCAGCCTGATATTGATGACAGCCGCAAGCCTGACAGCCGTGCCCGCTTTAGCGCAAGGCAATCAGGTGGAACGTACACAAGCCGAAATCGTGCTCGAACAGGCGACGGAAGACCTGGCCAGGGATCGCGCCGCCCGGGCGGATGCCATTCGCGACTGTGCGACGAAGGACTTCGCTGCCTGCACGAAGCTGGGCGACTATTATCGCAAGGGCAGGGGCGGCATGCAGGATTACAAGGCGGCAGCGCAAGCCTATCAAAAGGCGTGCACCGGCAAGGACGCCGTTGGATGCGCGACGCTCGCCTATCTCTCGACCAAGGGATACGGGATGGAGGAGGACCTGCCTCAAGCCCGGCGCCTGTACAAAAAGGCATGCGATCTTGGCGAAGTCAGCGGCTGTGCCGGCTATGGCAACATGGTGTTTACGGGCAAGGGCGGGCCCAAGAATGTCGCCGAAGGCACGCGCGTCCTCCAGTCAGCCTGCGACACGGGATACAAATGGGCCTGTGACCGGATTACCGGCCTGGCCGCCTATGACCCCAATGACGACACATGGGAACGCCTGAAGGACGGCGCCGGACGCTGAGACTCAGCTGCCCGAGACGGATTTGTCCGGTTGGCTGAACATGGTGTTGACGAAGGGCGGCAGTGGATCCGGGCGCGTCACAGGCGCTTGGGGTGCCGCAATCACTGGCGTGGAGGCTGGGTCCTCGACGGGCGAGAACCAGTCCGCCGGTTGCTTCGGCGCAATCAGAAGATCGGCAAGGATGTTGGCGCCTTCCTCGACCCGCATGCTGGGCGCGTAGGCGCGGCCTTCCAGGCGACAGCCAGGCCAGGCTTCAATCGTTTCGCTGGCGCTGACCGAGCCCCTGATTTCGCCATGGACGATGATGACCGTGCCGGAGACGTTGCCCTCGATGACGGCGCCGGCCTCGACGACCAGCAGGCTGTCTGTGGAGATGTCACCTTTCAGGTGGGCTGACAGCATGGTTGGCCCGGTAAAGGCGAGTTTGCCCTCCAGCACGGACCCTGCCGTGATGAAACTGCCTTCCTGAGACCGCGGCGCGCGCGATGATGCGGGTTGATTGGCCAATGTTCTCGTTCCCTGCTGACTGAATAGTTTGGGAAAAAGAAGCAAAATACGTGCCATACGCGAATTAGGGGCCCAGCGTGCCGTGTCGAGGTTGAGCCGCGGAAAGGTATGTCTTTGACCGCGACGGCGCCATGATTGCATGCCAGATTGCCGTGGATGAAACGCGTATTCCCAGTATTCGCAGTGCTTCTGGCCCTGGTCGGGTGTGCCCCCACAGAGGCGCCAGCAGCAGGTGGCGGACTGTTACCGCCCGGTGCGCGTGGGATCGACCTGTCGCATCACAATGGAGAGGTGAACTGGGACGCCCTCGACACGGAGGGCCTCGATTTCATCTATCTCAAGGCCACCGAGGGCCGCGACTGGAAAGACGCGGACTTTCAGGACAACTGGATCGAGGCGACGCGTCGCGGATATGATGTCGGCGCGTATCACTTCTACATCCTGTGCAAGCCTGCCGCGGAACAGGCGGTAAATTTCATCCAGTCAGTGGAGGTGCGAGACGGAACGCTGCCGCCGGCCGTGGACCTGGAGTACGCTCATAATTGCGATCCCTACCTGGATGAGGCGGGCACCAGGGCGGAACTGAAATTATTTCTCGACAGGCTGGAAGCCGAATACGGCGCGATGCCCGTGATTTACACGACCCCTGAATTCCATGCTGACTGGGTCGCCGGGACGTTTGACCGTTACCCGCTCTGGATACGGAGTGTCGATGGGGCACCGGGCATGCCTTACACAATCTGGCAGCATTCGATGCGGGGCAAGGTGGCGGGTATAAAAGGCGACGTGGATTTGAACGTGGCCGCAGGCGGCATGCCGGATGAATAAGCGATCCGGCATGCCGATGAGGTGTTCGGAAGTCTAGTTGCGGGCCTTGTCGACCAGACGGTCGTTCTGGGCCCAGTGCATCATGCCGCGCAGTTTTTCGCCGACTTCCTCGATCAGGTGG
>NZ_JBBKXE010000079.1:0-3307 GCF_037969335.1 Hyphomonas sp.
CCGCCTCCACCACATGCCGAAAGACTGACGGCCAGAACGGCCCCCGCGATCACCCACTGCTTCATCCCGCCATCCTCGCAATACTCATTGATTCCACCCCTAAAGCAGTTCCCCGCCACGTTCCAATAAATACACCCTGGGCGGAAAAACAGTCTCCCGCAGCACCGGCTCACCGAAATGGAGACCTGAAACAGCCGCTCAGCTTTACCCAACGCCAAGACCGTCCGATTAGGGATGACACCCGCATCGGGCTGGTTACAGTGGTCGCACGATGAACTCTGCAACCGCGCACCGTACATCATTGCCCACCCGGATCGCTTATGGATTTGGCTCTGTGGCCTATGGCGTGAAAGACGCTGGCTTCGGCTATTTCCTGCTTCTCTTTTACGGCACGGTGGTTGGCGTCGAGCCTGGTCTGGTCGGCCTCGCCATTTTTATCGCGCTCGTGGTCGATGCCATCAGCGACCCGGTGGTTGGGTACGTGTCAGACAATTGGCGATCGCGCTGGGGGCGTCGGCATCCGTTCATGTACGCGGCGGCGATTCCGGTATCGGTCAGCTACTTCCTGCTCTGGAACCCACCGGACCTCAGTGACGGGCAGATGTTCTGGTACCTGCTCCTGCTCGCCATCCTGATCCGCACATTCATTACCTTCTATGAAACGCCGAGTTCGTCGCTGATGCCCGAACTCTCGCAGGACTATGACGAACGCACCAAGCTGCAGGCCTGGCGGCTTTACTTCGGCTGGACCGGCGGCAATCTCATGAGCGTTCTCATGTTCGGCGTGCTCCTCGTCGCCACAGACAAATACCCGGTCGGCACGCTCAACCGGGACGGCTATGCCACTTATGGCATCATCTCATCGGTCCTGATTTTCCTGGCCATCATGATCTCTGCCCTCGGGACGCATTCCCAGATCAAGTATTTTCACGCGCCGCCGCCGCGCCGAAAGATCGGCCTCGGCACCATTTTCAAGGAAGTCTTCGAAACGCTGGGCGACCGGTCCTTCTTCGCCCTGTTCATCGCCACCCTGTTCGGCGCGGTCGCGTCCGGCCTGTCCGCCGCGCTCGCCTTCCTCATGCTGACCTATTTCTGGGGCTTCTCGGGCAGCCAGATATTCCTGTGGACCTTGCTGGTCTTTCTCTCGGCACTGATCGGACTGCTCGTCGCGCCACGGATCGTGAAGCGGTTCGGCAAGAAGCGAGGCGTCATCTGGCTCGGCGTGATTGCCTTCACGATGGCCCCTGCCCCGGTCATCCTGCGCCTCATCGGCCTGATGCCCGCCAATGGCGACCCCCTCCTCTATCCCATCGTTGCCACGATCAACACAATTGACGTCGCCCTCATCATCGCGCTTCAGGCCGTGCTCTATTCGATGATCGCCGACCTTGTGGAGCAGAGCGAACTCAGGACCGGTCGCCGGTCGGAAGGCGTCTTCTTCGCCGCCGTCACCTTCACGCGCAAGGCCACTCAGGGTCTCGGCGCATTCTCGGCCGGGCTTATCCTTTCATTCGTTTCCTTCCCGCAGGGCGCTGCGGTCGGCGACGTCTCACCGGAAACCCTGTGGCGGCTCGGCGCATGCTATGCGCCGACGCTTCTCCTGCTATGGACATGCATGATCATCGCCGTCGGCTATTACCGCATCGATCGCGGCGACCACGAAGACAACCTCCAGCAGCTCGCAGTGCGCCGGAGCGCCGAAGCGGCGCGTCAATCGGCCGGTGCGGGCGAGACGGACTGAAACACGCGCAGGAAATTGCCGCCCCAGATCTTCTCGATATCAGCGGCCGAATACCCGCGATCGACCAGCGCCAGCGTCACATTGAACGCCTCATCGGCCTCGTTGAAGCCCTCGACCCCGCCGCCATGATTGAAGTCGGTCCCGATCCCGACATGGTCGACCCCGATGCGCGCAACGATATAATCGATATGGTCCATCATGCGGTCGACACTGCCCCGTCCGATGACATCGCGCATCGCTGTCAGGAAGGCGGTTTTCTCCGCCGGGTCATGCAACTCCCAATAAAGCTCATACGGATAGGAATAGGTTTCCGGCAGGCCCGCCTCACGCCGCACAGCCCGGATCCGGGCCAGCAGGTCCGGATCGGACAGGTCCACCAGGTATGCGCCGAAGGCCGCGACATGGATCACGCCGCCGGTCTCGCCGATCCGGTCCATCTCTTCGTCAGACAGGTTGCGTGACACGTCCGACAGAGCCCGCACGTTCGAATGGCTGGCAATCACCGGAGACGTCGACAGGGCAATGGCCTGCAGCGTCGCATCTTGCGACATTTGCGACACGTCGACGATCCCGCCCAGCGCATTGATTCGTTCAATGGCCTGCACGCCCAGTGCCGACAGGCCGCCATGTTCGGCCTCGACCTCATAGGACTTCGTGTCACCATCATATATCGGGCGCGAGCTGTCGGAGAAATCATTGTGCCCCATATGGTTCAGCCCGAACACGCGCACACCCGCCGCATGGAATGTATCCAGCGCCGCGACATCGCCTTCCAGCAACCGGGCGTTCTGGAAGCCCAGGATCACCGCCGTCTGCCCGCGTGCGCGGATCGCCTGCACCTCTTCAGGCGTGGTGGCGATGGCGAGCGATTCATGTGCCGCATCCAGCGCGCGAATCGCGGCCAGCTTTTCGTCTGCTTCCGCGCGGCCGGCGGCGTCGCCTTCCGGCGTGCGTGGGCCGGGCCCGACCGCGACAGACATGACAACCGCGCCAACCCCGCCCGCTGCCAGCTTGTCCGGCGCCACTTTCGACCGACCATCCGGCCCCTGATAGCTCAGCGATGTCGACGGCACGACGATGTCGGCGTGCCCGTCCAGCACCAGGCTGTTCTGGTGCGCGGCCCGGGCCATGTCCATCCGGTGCGCCGCCGTGTCCTCAATGACCGGATGCGCGCAGGCGGCCAATACGGCCAGCGCCGTCGCGGCGCCTGCCATCTGCAAAATGGATCGCCTCAATCCTGTTGTCCCCATGACCATGCGCGTCTCCCCTTTCCGGTTTCTGTTTTTCCGGAGCCTAAGTGCCGCGGCGCGCAGGCACCATCCCCGCGCCAAAGTTTCTGTCTTGCCGCCATCGCCGCGCCCCGAAATCCCGCGCAATGAAAAAGGCCGCCTCCTTCCGGAAGCGGCCTTTGCCGTCAGAACTGGAACCAGTCCCTATTTCTTGATTTCGGACACCACGCCGGCGCCGACGGTGCGGCCGCCTTCGCGGATGGCGAAGCGCAGGCCCTTGTCCATGGCGATCGGCTGGATCAGCTCGACATCCATTTTCACGTTATCGCCCGGAAGC
>NZ_JBBKXE010000080.1:0-18893 GCF_037969335.1 Hyphomonas sp.
CGCGTCGGCTCATGCTGGCTTCCAGATTGTGATCCTTCAGGAAGTCGCGCCATTCCTGGCTGGTAAACTGCGACCCCTGATCTGAATGGATCACGACTTTGCCACTCGGCTTGCGACGCTAGACCGCCATCAGCAGGGCGTTCAGAACCAGCGATGTGTGCATGCGTGAGTGCATCGACCAGCCGACAACTTTGCGTTCATACAGATCGATCACGACAGCCAGATAGGGCCAGCCTTCATGGGTACGGATGTAGGTGATGTCGGTGACCCATATCTGATCGGGGGCCGCCACATCGAATTCCTGATCCAACTGGTTAGCAGCAACAATAGATGGTTTTCTGCGATGCTTGCCGGGACGGCGCTTGTAGCCCACCTGCGCACGAAATCCTTCAGCCTGCATCAGTCTGGCGGCCGTGTTCTCGGCACAGTCTTCGCCCAGACCGAGCAGATCATGATGGACTTTGCGGGGGCCATACACGCACCCGCTCTCTAACCATGACTGCTTGATCAGCCCTGTCAGATGACGGCGGCGTCTGGCTTGCGGCCCGAGGGATGACTTCAGCCACGCATAGAATCCGCTGAAATGAACCCCGAATACACGGCACATCGCCCGCACCGAAAACTCAGCGCGGTGAGCCTTGATGAAGGCTTACTTCAGCCGTGAGCCTTCGCGATAGTCACGCCGTTGCCTTTTTTATGATATCGCGCTCCTCGGTCATCCGGCGAAGCTCGGCCTTCAGTCGCTTGATCTCTGAGGCGTCAGCCGCACGCGTGTCTGGCTCATCGCCAAACAGCTTCACCCAGTCATACAGTGACTTGCTGCTTACCCCAATCCGCTTTGCACGCTGTGACCGCGCGTCGTGACCTGTGCCACAGCCTCACGCTTGAACTCTTCCGTATATCGAATCCGTCCCGACATAACCCATAACTCCTTGCTTCCAGTTTTACCCTGCAAGGCGTCTACCGTTCTAGGGGCACATCACGGGTCGGTGAGGGCCGTTTCGTGACTACTGACTAACGGTTCGAATACCCTGCTCTTCCGTCGGCGGCCATGGCCAATCCTCCAATCAGAAATGAAGCGCAAAGCGCTGCCAGTAAACGATAGCCTAAAAAGATGTTTCGCACGCTATGCCCGCGCAATCTGGCCCGATGGCACTTCGTCATTCTGCAACGCCAGCAGGGCTTGTGTGGACCGCGCGATCACAGCCTCCTCATCCGTCGGCAGGACAAGGACATCCACGGCTGACGCCGGTGAACTGATCCGCACGGCAGAGCGCCCATTCGCCTCGCCATCAAGCACGACACCCATCCACGTCAATCGGTCACAGATCAGACGGCGCACGAGCGCCGAATTCTCGCCGATCCCGGCTGTGAATATGATGGCATCCAGTCCTGCAATTGTAACGGCGAGTGCGGCAAGCTCACACGCGGCGCGCTCGCAGAACAAGTCGATCGCTTCTCTGGCAGATGGCTCAGCGCTTGCCTGCAGCAGCTCAACGTCATTGCTGATGCCCGACACCCCCAGGAGGCCCGATTCCTGGTAGAGCATGTGCTCGACCGCTTCAGGCGCCATGCCCACCTCCCTGATGAGATAGAGAACGATGCCTGGGTCTAACGTGCCGCAGCGCTGGCCCATCATCAGGCCTGCAAGCGCCGTGAAGCCCATGCTCGTTGCAACGCTCCGGCGCGCCTTCATGGCGCACATGCTCGCCCCATTGCCAAGGTGCGCGACGATCACGCGCCCCTCCGCTCTGCAATCGAGATGATCTGGCAGGATCCCCGCGATATAGTCGTAGGATAGCCCATGAAAGCCATAGCGGATGATGCCTTTCTCGGTCAGCGCACGCGGCAAGGCAAAGAGTTTTGAGAGCCGCGCTTGCGTGTGATGGAAACTCGTATCGAAACAGGCCACTTGCGGTAGTCCGGGCATGGCTGCAGCGACGGCGCGGATCGCTGCCAGGTTATGGGGTTGGTGCAGCGGCGCGAGCGGCGACAGCGTCGCAAGCTCGGTCAGCAGGGCCGCATCGACCCGCGCCGGACCTGCATGATCGCGGCCCCCATGTACCACACGATGCCCGGCGGCCGTGATGGTGACGCCGCCCTGACGGCTGTTCAGCCAGTCCAGAAGCGATGCCATGAGCGGGTCATATCCAACGCCTTCCTCCAGCTGCATCCCCTGGTCCTCCGGTAGCGCACGCCCCGCTTCGTCGCGCGCCGAGAAGACCGGCTCGGTTCCGATGCCTGCGATCCTGCCCCGCAAAACAGCTGGTCGGGTACCCGGCCCGTCCTTGTATACCGCGAATTTGAGACTTGATGATCCCGCATTGAGGACCAGACTGGCGCGTGTCATGACACGCTAGGCCTCGGTCCATTGATGAACAGCTGGGCCAGCGCGCAGGACGCCAGTCGTGTAACGGCACTATCAGCCCGGCTTGTCATGACAATCGGAACTTTCGCGCCGAGCACGATGCCGGCGGCATCCGCTCCGGCGAGATAGATCAGCTGCTTGGCGATCATGTTCGCAGCGTCCAGGTTCGGAGCGACAAGAATGTCGGCGTCCCCCGCGACGTGCGATATGATGCCCTTCGTCGCTGCGGCAGCCGGCGAAATCGCATTGTCGAACGCCAGCGGCCCATCGATCAGCCCGCCAGTGATCTGCCCGCGATCGGCCATCTTGCAAAGAGCTGCGGCATCAACTGTCGAGATAATCCGGGGATTGACGGTCTCGGTAGCCGACAGGATCGCCACCTTTGGCTGCGCGATGCCGAGCGCGTGAGCGAGGTCGATGGCGTTTTGAACAATGTCGCGCTTTGCCGTGAGGTCAGGATAGATGTTGATCGCGGTATCGGAGACAAGCAGCGGCTTGGAATAGGTCGGCACATCAAGCACATAGACATGGCTCATACGGCGTTCAGACCTCAGCCCAAGCGCCGTATCGACGACCGCCTCCATCAACTCGTCAGTGTGAAGCGCCCCCTTCATCAGCGCCTCGACCTTGCCGGAGCGGACGAGCGCGACAGCCGTGGCTGCAGCGGCATGGCTGTGGGGGGTGTCGATGATCTCAACACCGTCAATACTCTGCCCCGCTGCCCTGGCGGCATCCTCGATCCGCTTTCTGGGCCCGACCAGAACCGGAACGATTATGCCCTGACGCGCTGCGGCCATCGCCCCCGCAATCGAGAGGCTGTCGCAGGGATGCACAACAGCCGTCCGGACCGCGGCCAGATCATGGGTTGCCTTGATCAGCCGGGCATATTGTGCGCCCTGAACGTGCAGGTGTGCCTCGGGAAGGACAATACGTGGTCGGCGCATCTTTTCTTCCGGCGCAATGACCTCAGCCACGCCTTCGGTCACCATTTTGCCCTCCTGGTTGACGCAGGTACACTCGAGCAGCAACCGCCCCTTGGGCCGCTTGTCGGTGACCTCGACACGCACAACGACCGTATCGCCAAGTCTGACCGGCGCCTCGAAGCGCAGACTCTGGTTGAGAAAAATTGTCCCTGGACCGGGTAGCTCGGTTCCCAGCACGGTCGAGATGAGCGCCCCGCCCCACATGCCGTGGGCGATCAAACCATGAAACATGTCGGTCTTGGCGTATTCCAAATCCACATGGGCCGGATTTACATCTCCGGACATGACCGCAAACAGCTCGATATCCTGCTGTTTCAACGTGCGGGTCAGCTGCGCACTGTCGCCGACAGTAATTTCAGCATACGTCTTGTTCTCGATATATTGCATTTTCGATCCGGCCTTGACCCGCTCATGCCCGGACATGCAGGCCCCCATCGACAAACACAATGTCGCCCGACACGCTCCGGGCGCCGTCGCTTGCGAGCATGACCGCCACGGCCCCGACATCATCGATCGTGACAAGACTGTGCGCCGGCGCCCGCAGCCGGGCTGCGTCGATCAGTTCATCGAAATGGGCGATGCCAGATCCAGCACGCGTTTTTAACGGCCCTGGTGAAATGGCGTTCACACGAATGTGGCGAGGTCCAAGCTCGACAGCCAGTGATCGAACGACCCCCTCCAGCGCCGCCTTGACCGGCCCCATGATATTGTAATGGTCGACAACCTTCTCGCCACCATAATAGGTCATGGTCAGGATTGTCCCGCCCTGCGCCATCAGGGGCTCGGCCAGCTTGGCCATGCGCACCAGCGAATGGACGGATGTATCCATGGCTTGGGCAAAGCCCTGTCTTGAGCAATCCGTCACGCGCCCATGGAGATCACCGGCCGGACAAAAGGCAATCGAATGGACAAGGATGTCCAGCCGTCCCCAGCGTTTCGTCACGGCGGCAAAGACGGCCTCCATTTCGCCATCGACCTCAACGTCGAGCGGCAAAAGAAGCGATGCCCCAACAGACGTGGCCACGGGCGCAACGTATGGCTTTGCCTTTGCGTTGGCATAGGTCAACGCAATCTCGGCCCCGGCGAGGTGAAATGCCTTTGCGCATCCAGCCGCAATGGAGTCGGCGTTTGCCACGCCGATGACCAGTGCGATCTTGTTTTCCAACGGTCTCATGTCTGCAGGACGTAGGTGCCGGGCGCATCACACAGCGCGGCATAGCGGCCAGACCGTGTGCCCATTGACGGGGGTGGCACCCGTTTGCCGGAACGCTCTTCAAGCCAGCTGACCAGGGATGGCCACCAGGACCCTGCCGCCTGGCTAGTATCGGCGAACCAATCATCAGGATCGCGGAAAGGTGCGTCCGACAGCGTTTCCGCTATCCGGAAGTGGCGGTGAGCATGCCCCGGTTCAGAGACGATGCCGGCATTGTGCCCTCCACTCGTGAGGACAAATGTCACATCGGCATCAACGAATACGTGAAACTTGTAGACTGACCGCCAAGGCGCGACATGGTCGTCTTCGGTGCCGACGACGAAGAGAGATGTATGGATGTCTGACACGGCAATCGCCCTGTCCTCGACTTGATAGCGCCCTTCGGTCAGGTCATTGTCGAGGAAGAGTTGTCGCAGATATTCTGAATGCATCCGGGCGGGCATCCGTGTCGCGTCTGCATTCCAGGCCATCAGGTCAAAGGCATCTCCCCGCACGCCGAGAAGATAGTCGCGGATTGCAGGCGCCCAGACCAGGTCGCGCGCCCGCAGCAACGCAAATGTCCCGGCCATCTGTTCGGAAGACAGATAGCCTTTCTCCGACATCATGTCCTCAATCATGGTGACCTGGGAATCATCAATGAACAGACGCAGCTCGCCAGCCTCCGTGAAATCAATCTGCGCAGCCAGAAATGACAAGGAGGCGAACCGCGCGTCCCCGTCACGCGCCATTGCGCCTGCCGCGATGGCGAGTAGCGTGCCCCCGAGGCAGTAGCCAACAGCATGGACCTTGGCCCCGTGCGTAATCGCCTCCACCGCGTCGAGGGCGTCC
This sequence comes from Hyphomonas sp., assembly GCF_037969335.1. Lineage (GTDB taxonomy): Bacteria > Pseudomonadota > Alphaproteobacteria > Caulobacterales > Hyphomonadaceae > Hyphomonas. The sequence continues at coordinate 5,393 of NZ_JBBKXE010000080.1, forward strand.
ATGACGCCAAGACGGAGATAGTCATCCATACCGAGTTCACGGTCTGCTGCGTCCGGATTCTTCCAGGATATGATGAAGACTGTGAACCCCTGGCTCACCAGATACCCGACAAAGGAGTTCTCCGGCGACAGGTCGAGGATATAGTATTTCATGATCCAGGCAGGAACGATCAGGATTGGCTCAGCATAAACGCTTTCAGTTACCGGCGTGTACTGAATGAGCTCCATCAGAGCGTTTCGGAAGATGACCTTGCCTGGACGCGTGGCCAGATTGCGTCCGACTTCAAAAACCTGTGGCCCGACAGGCTGAAGCGCGCCGAGCTTTTCACCGATATCTTGCCCCAGATTCCTTGCTCCACGTGCAAGGTTGCGACCCGATTCGGTCCATGTCGCCCCAATCACATCAGGATTTGTGAGCGGGGAATTTGACGGCGCAGCCGTATCAACCAACAGGCCGGCGACAAAAGCCATCAGGTTTTCGTGCGGCGGGGCAACGCCGTGAACGCTGGTCACCGCATCCTGCCACCACTGCCAGCGACGTTGATGCGCGCCAGACCAGACGTTGAAGGGATAAGCACGCCACGCATCACTGGCGAAACGCTTGTCGGACGGCGCTTCGGCTCCAGACAGGCCGAACGCATCAGACCAGAACGCCTGCGCATTTCGTAATGCCGACCCAGCAAGCTGCAACTGCTTGCCTGGGGAGACTGTCATATGGACGGCCCAATCGGCCCATGCCTCAACCATGACCGAAGGCGCAAGTCCTGATGTGACCTTTGCGACATTGGCCAGGGAGACGCGATCAATCCTCTCAAATACCGAAATGTCGGCGCAGTCGCGTCGCCGGGGTGTGCCTGGCTCAACAGCCGAGGTCGCTTCCGAACCGCGCTTCTTGTGTGCGGGTTTCGCGGGATCAGTGTTGCGCAGAACGCCGGATTTCGACCCTGAAACTTGCGTCCTGGGTGTCCGTTTTCTACTAACCGGTCTATCCGTCATGAGGTGATCCTCCCCAAAGGGGTCAAATAGTCCGGCCATGGTCTGAGATGGTAATAGCCCAAGGCATATAGCGCCAAACTGATCTGCATTAGGGCTTCCGACAGGATATATCCTGTTGCCAGCGCCATGCTGAATGTTCCGAGGGCGCTTATGTGCGTCGCACCGAATTGCCGCCATCAATGATTTGATTGATCAGGGCCGCGACCGCGACATTCAGTTTTGAGGGTCTGTCGACGCCTGAATCGTTAGTATGCGTTGCTGCTGCATCACGCAGTATGCATATAATCTCACGTTCGGGAAGGATTTCGCGGTCATTCAGCGCCAGCAAGAGCGACTCGCAGATAGTCAATGCCGCCGCGGCTTTCGCGTCGGTTTCCGTCGGTTCCATGACTTCAGACACATTGTCATTTGGCGTGTTGGTAGACATTTGAGCAGCTCTTTCATTTTATGATCCAAAAGGCCTGCGCCGCGGATCCAGAATAATCGGCGCCCTCCAATGTCGCACCTACAGGATAGAACGCACTGATCCAGAGCAGCGGCGCGGGAACAAGTACCCCAATCAAGCGTATCACTTTCAATCCCGCACCGTTCATGCGCTCTCAGTCCCTGACTGATCCGGCGAGGAACCGAAAGCATCATCATTGTATAGCAAGCACAGCCCTATCACACGAAAGCTGGGCAACGTCGTCGCTCTAACTGACACAGAACGGGAAGTCCTCGACGGCCTGCACCGTCGCCGCCGAAATTTTGTGGCAGGCGTCGACCTTGTCCATCAGGGCGAGAAGCACGCTGCCGCGTACATCCTTGCGGAGGGTTGGGTCTGCTCCTATAAAATTCTCCGCGATGGTACCCGACAGATTGTTGATTTCCAGATACCTGGCGACTTTCTCGGCTTGAGGTCGGTACTTCTGAGAACCGCTGATCACAATATCGAATCGATCACGCCAGTTGAGGCTTCGGAAGTACTGGAGAGTGATCTCCTGAGCGCATTCACGGCAAACCCGCGGCTTGCAATCGCGGTACTCTGGGCCGCGTCGCGAGACGAGGCGATGGTGGTTGAGCATCTGTGCGGTATCGGGCGGCGCGATGCCCTTGAGCGAACGGCCCACCTCCTGCTCGAACTCAGTGTACGTCTTACGCTGGTTACGCGCGGTACGCGCGACGGTTTTGCCTGCCCGCTCACGCAATACCATCTGGCAGATGCGCTGGGACTCAGCGCTGTGCACGTCAACCGCGTACTCCGCGAATTACGCGAACGAGGCCTGCTGACCTTCCAGAAAGGCAAGGTGACAATCCACGACTTCGACCGCCTCGTCGATCTGGTCGAGTTCGACCTTGCCTATCTCGATCAGGAGGGTCCGCTGCTGCAATAGTGGGCGCGAGACAACAGCCCCGCGCCGCAGCTATCAGGTTGTGATGATTACTTTCAGGGCCTTGGTCTCGGCGGCATTGCCAAAGGTTTCATAGGCCTCTTCACCATCGGCTAGCTTGTAATGATGTGTGATCAACAGCGTCGGATCTATCTTTTTGGCTGCAACCGTCTTGAAGAGCATCGGTATGGTCGCTGTATCGACCAGTCGCGTCGTTATCGAGATGTTGCGGTCCCAGAGCGACTCCAGGTGCAGCGTCGAGGGTTTGCCATGAACACCAATATTAGCGATCGTTCCCCCAACCGCGACAAGCTTCTCGCAGAGCTCGAACGTCGCTGGAATACCGACAGCTTCGATCGCCGTATCAACCCCTGCCCCACCAGTCAGCTTCATCAAAGTCTCGACGGCCTTGCCGTCGGACGAATTGATCGTGTCGGTCGCGCCGAATTTACGCGCGATCTCGAGCCGATTGTCGTCAAGGTCGATCATGATGATCGAGGCAGGCGAATAGAACTGTGCCGTAAGAAGCGCAGCAAGGCCGATAGGTCCTGAGCCGACGATTGCCACCGAACTCCCCGGCTGCACCTTGCCATTCAACACGCCGCATTCGAAGCCGGTCGGAAGGATATCACTGAGCATCACGAGCGCTTCTTCATTGGCGCCTTCGGGGATGTGGTAGAGGCTCATATCAGCATGTGGCGTACGGACATATTCGGCCTGGCAGCCATCGATTGCATTACCGAGAATCCAGCCTCCGGTCGTGCAGTGAGAATACATCTGCTTGCGACAGAACTCGCAGGTGCCACAGGCGCTGACGCAAGAGATCAGAACATGGTCGCCCGGCTTGAATGCGGTAACCGCCGCACCCACGCTATCAATCACGCCAACGCCCTCGTGGCCGAGGATACGGCCGGGTGCGGCCGTTGGCACATCGCCTTTCAGGATATGCAGATCAGTCCCGCAGATCGTTGTCTGCGTGACGCGCACGATCGCATCACCGGGCGCGGTGATCACCGGCTTGGGGCAGTCCTTGAGCTTGATCTCGTCGGGGCCGACAAAGACCATGGCTTTCATGCTGGCGGATTTGCCCCCATCGGCTTTGACGGTGGCAGGGCGCGGGGCATTCGGATTTGGTTTAACTTGGGTCGTCATGCGTTTCTCCATGTGTGGCTGCACGATGCGTTCGCCTATTGCGGTCCAGGCCAGCCGGACGGCGTTGGCGCACCTGACCGGACTGGATACAATATGCGGTAGGTCGCATTGCTGAGTTAGCTTTGGTCCGTTGCAAGATGCCGCGCACTGATCCAAGTTGGTGGGGCATCGGAAATCGTGCGGTATTGATTGCTCCGGCACCGATAAGACGAGAATGCCAGTCTGCACACATCCCGAATAGCAAACTTGAGGACCCGCAAGCTGGACGCCATCACAACCTCTTTGATACTGCTTGTAATCGTTGTCTTCAGCAGTTTTGTCGGGCGCAGCATCGCTGGCGTATTGCCGTTTCCGCGACCGCTGGTCCAGATCGCATTCGGAGCCGCTGCCGGCCTCGTTCCGCAACTGGAGATAAACCTCAATCCGGAGATCTTCTTTCTGCTGCTCGTCCCACCCCTTCTCTTCATCGACGGGTGGCGTATCCCCGCCGACGAGCTACTCCGGGATCGATGGACGATCTTGCATATGGCGTTCGGCCTGGTTGTAGCGACAGTGTTGATCGTCGGCATCTTCATTGCCTGGCTGGTCCCTGGCCTACCGATGGGAGCCGCGTTGGCGCTATCAGCAGCGCTGGCACCGACGGACCCGATCGCGGTCGCCTCGATTGCGCGGAGGGTGCCCATACCGCGCAGGATGATGAACCTGTTGCAGGCAGAGTCGCTGCTCAACGATGCGACCGGCCTCGTTTGCCTCAGCTTTGCGATAATGTTCCTGATGACGGGCCGCTTTTCGGCTGTCTCGGCATCTACGACTTTTCTCTGGGTCGCTGGCGCCGGACTAGCTATCGGCTATGGTATCACGCAGGCCATTGTCAGGACCAAGACCTGGATCGCGGCGCGAATTGGCGAGGATTCCGGCTCACAGATTGTCGTCAGCCTCCTGATACCTTTCGTCGCCTATCTCGCCGCCGAGGCGGCGTCTGCCTCCGGCCTTTTTGCAGCAGTCGCCGCCGGCGTTACCATGGCGCGGGCTGAAGCGACGGGCCGCGCCCTTGGTGCCACGCGTATACAGCGCAGTGCGGTCTGGGATTCGGTCCAGTTCATTGCAAATGGCATTGTGTTCGTCCTTCTGGGTGAACAATTGCCAACAATCATCTCCAAGGCGCGGGTAACCGTCGAGGAGACCGGGTATCATGGCCTATGGTGGGCACTGATGATGATCGTAACGATCTACGCTGCGATGTTGATGCTGCGCCTGGCCTGGGTCTGGACCAGTGTCCTGCTGTCGCGTCCTTCGCCGCGCGAGGGGGCGCTACCGGTCTGGCGGATCGTTGCTGCCACCACAGTCGCCGGATCACGCGGCGCCATAGCATTCGCGGGTATCCTGACGCTTCCCCTCCTCTTTTCTGACGGAACGGCATTTGCGGAACGCGATCTGACTATCCTGATCGCAATGGGCGTGATCGTGTTGTCCCTGGTCACGGCAGCTGTAGGCCTGCCATTCCTGCTCAAGACCGATACAGTCGCGACGGGACAGGAGGCGCCCTCGGATATCCCTGCGAGGACGGCTGCCGCGACCGCGGCTCTCTCCGAGATTGTGCGCATCAGCGCGATGCACGCCACACCCACTGGCGAGGCGAACGCCTACACGACAGCAACGGCGCTTGTGTCGCGGCAATACCTGCAGCGTCTCGAGACATTTGGAGTTCGGGACGGCGAAGAGCCAGCGGTACATCCAGATGCAAAGGTCATGCTTGAAGTGCGACTCGCGGCCATACGCGCCGAACGCGACTCGATCTTCCTGATGCGCCGCCAGCACACGATTACCGCGACTGTTGCGCGACGGCTCGTGCGTGAACTCGACCTGCTGGAAGCTCACTATGAAATCTGAGCGCACCCGTGTGTCAGACAACCAACACAGCCGCACCCTCAAAGCGACCGGCGCGAAGGTCGCCAAGGGCCTTGTTGGCGTTGCGCAACGGATAGGACGTTGTCTGCATCTTGATCGCCATCCCGGGCGCCTTTGAGAGAAAATCCAGGCCGTCCTGACGTGTCAGGTTGGCGACGGACACGAGTTCCCGTTCTTCCCATAGTGATGCGTAGGGGAAGCTTGGGATATCGCTCATGTGAATGCCGGCGCAGACAACCCGGCCGCCCTTGCGCACAGCTTTCAGGGCCAGGGGCACGAGGTCGCCAACTGGCGCGAAGATAATGGCGGCATCGAGCGGCTCGGGCGGTAACTCGGTTGAACTGCCCGCCCAAACGGCGCCGAGTGTTCGTGCAAAGGCCTGGGTCTTGATATCCCCAAGGCGTGTGAAGGCAAAGACGGAGCGCCCCTGCCCCGTTGCGACCTGGGCAATGATATGGGCCGCTGCACCAAATCCATAGAGGCCAAGCCTTTTGCCCTGCCCCGCGGTAACAAGCGAACGCCAGCCGATCAGTCCGGCACACAAAAGCGGCGCCAGCGATACGTCGCTGCCCGCCTCGCCCAGCGGGAAGGCAAACCGTGCATCGGCGATCGTCGCAGTGGCAAAGCCGCCATCGCGCGTGTACCCGGTAAAGATCGGATGATCACAGAGATTTTCGCGATTCATCTGGCAATAGGGACAGCTCCCACATGTATGCCCGAGCCAGGGGATGCCGATCCGCTGGCCGATAATCAATCCTTCGACGCCGGCGCCGATCTCATCTATCCGTCCGACGATCTCGTGACCGGGAATGATCGGAACTTGCGGGTGCGGAAGTTCCCCGTCGACAACGTGAAGATCTGTCCGGCACACGCCGCACGCCGTCACCTTCACACGGATCTGCCCCGGTCCCGGATGCCGGTCCGGCAATTCTGTCCATTCGAGGGGTGAGCCGATCTTGTTCAATACCATCGCATGCATAGGTTAGGTCCTTACTTCGAGATCCGCGAATTCATGAGGTGCTTGGGAGCTTGTTGAACACTTCCGGCAGCAGATCCGGCAGGTCTTCGGCGAGAAGGCCGGGCCCGAAAGACCTGGCTGCTTCACCGTGCATCCAGACAGCAGCGGCACTGGCGAGGAATGGCTCCATACACTGGGCCAGCAGGCCAAGTACTATCCCGCTGAGAACGTCACCAGCCCCAGCTGTCGCGAGTGTCGGTGGTGCATTGGCGTTTATGATCGCCCTTCCATCAGGGGCTGCAATCACCGTATCGCGGCCCTTTAACAGGACAATTGCACCGCTGCGCTGGGCCGCACCGCGGCTACGCAGCAGCTTGTCACCTGCCAGGTCGAATAGACGGGCAAACTCACCTTCATGCGGCGTCAAAACGCAAGGGCCCGCAATGGCTTGATCAAGCTCCGGCGGATCGGCCTGAAATGACGTGAGGGCATCTGCATCCAGAACGGTGGCGCGCCCCGTGCTCAGCATGGCAAGCGCCCGGGCCCTTGTCGCGTTGCCGATACCGGCACCGGGGCCCATCAGGAAAGCCGTGATGCGGTCATCCGCAATAAGGCTGCCGAATTCTTCCGGATCCCCGATGGGATGCACCATGATGCTGAGCAGCGCCGTCGCGTAAATCGCCAGCGCCGCGTCAGGCACTGCGATTGTTGTCAAACCTGCACCCACGCGCGCCGCTGCCCGCGCCGCCATGCGGGCAGCGCCCGTCATCGGGTAGCCACCCCAGATCAGCGCATGTCCGCGTGTGTATTTGTTGCCGGCCTCTCGCAGCTGCGGAAGTTTGTTCTGCCAGAGCGAAGGGTCGTTCTCGAATGTCTGAGGTAATATCTCGTCCAGAACCGATGAGGGTGTGCCGATCTCGGTTACCACGACCTCTCCGCAAAGGTCCCGGCCTGGCAGCAGCAGGTGAGCAGGCTTCTTGCGAAAGAACGTAACTGTCAGGGTCGTCGCCATGGCCCCCAGTGCCTCACCTGTGTCACCCATCACGCCACTTGGAACGTCGACAGCCACGATCGGGGCTACTTTCGCGGCGTCAGCCAGAACGCCTCCCGCTTGGCTCTCAAGTGCGCGGGTCAGTCCGGACCCAAAGAGGGCATCGACCACAAGGCCTGCGCCGTCCAGAATGGCGGGCGTCAGCGCTTCAACCGCGCCGGCCCACAATTGTGCATGGTGCGCCGCTGCGCCCTTGAGGCTATCGCGCGCGCCCAAAAGCGCGAGGCGCACGTCCCAGCCTGCCGCATCCAGATGGCGTGCCACGACGAAACCATCGCCGCCATTGTTGCCAGGTCCGCAAAGGACGGCGACGCGCCTCGGTGACCAGCGCCGTAAGATCTCGTGGGCGACCGATGCACCGGCGTTTTCCATCAACGTGACCGACGGCGTCCCTGCAGCTACCGTAAGCCTGTCGGCTTCACCCATCTGGCTGACGGTCAACAGAGCCTTGCCGGGATTAAGTGCATAATCCCGAGACAGACAAACGCAATCTGCGACCGAACGGTGATCGCGATGGGACAGTTCAGCGTGGCTGCTTTTGGTCCGATCCTGGCCACTTTCCTGAGCACTCATCCCATCGAAATCCCGACGAACAAGGCAACCGCGCCAACACCCAACACGGTCAGAACAATCACAGTAATCAGCATCGGCACAAGGGTGTCGCCTTTGCTGACTTCTTCGGCGCTATCTGCACCGCGTGCATCATCGGACGAGATAATGATCTGTTTTTGCGCCGTCGTGTCGGGCATAATGATAGTCCTTCTTCTGATTTAGTTGCTTGAAAGTGTCCGCCAGCCCATTCAGGCCGGAAGTTCAGCTTCCGCCACACGTCGTTCGCTCGCTGAGCGGCCTTTTTTCTCAGACGAACCCGCGAAATCCAGAACCACTCTGCCTGCCACCTTGCCATGTTCGAGACGGTCGAAAATATTATTGATTGCGGTCAAAGGCTGTAACTCGATATCTGCCTTCACCTTACCATCGGCGGCAAAGGCTAACGCTTCGGCCATGTCCTTGCGTGTGCCCACGAAAGAGCCGCGGATCGTGATACAGTTCGCCACCACGTCGAACAGCGGTACCGGGAATTCACCAGGCGGCAGGCCCACGAGCGCGCAGGTTCCGCGCTTGCGCGCCATGGCGATGCCCTGCTTGAATGCGCTGAGCGAAGGGGCTGTGATCAGCACGCCATGCGCGCCGCCATCAGTGCCCTTCCGGACCGCTTCAACGGCCCCTTCATGCTTCGCATTCGCCACGAGATCGGCGCCGAGAGTCTTCGCTAACGCCAGCTTGTCGTCGTCGATATCGACCGCGCAAACCTTCAGGCCCATCGCTTTGGCATACTGGATTGCCAAGTGCCCAAGCCCGCCAGCGCCGGAAACAACAACCCATTCGCCGGGGCGCGTATCCGTCACCTTGAGACCTTTATAGGTTGTGATCCCGGCGCAGATAAGCGGCGCAGCTTCCTGCGGCGAAAGGCCGGGCGGGATATGCGCGACATAGTTCGGATCAGCGAGAATGTATTCGGCGAAACCGCCATTGACGGTGTAGCCGCCATACTGCGCTTCGCCGCACACCGTCTCCCATGCCGAGAGGCAATGTTCGCAATGGCCACAGGCCGAATAGAGCCACGGCACGCCCACGCGGTCACCCAGTTTCACGATCGTGACGCCCGAGCCGAGAGCAACGACCTTACCGATCCCTTCGTGACCAGGAATGAATGGCGGTGTCGGCTTGACCGGCCAGTCGCCCTTGGCCGCGTGCAGGTCCGTGTGGCAGACACCGCAGGCCTCTGTCTTGACGAGAATCTGACCAGGACCGGGTGTCGGTATATCAACCTCGCGGAATTCCAGGGGCTTGCCGAAGGCCGTGACGAAGGCGGCATGCATCTTTTTGGTCATATCAGGATCTTTCTTTTCGGGAGAAACGCTTCGGTCAAGCGGCGGTCTTGCTGAGGCCGCGCACGGCTTCGATCATCTGAGTCAGGACGACTTGGGCGTCGCCATAAACCATGTTGCAATTGTCCTTGTAGAAAAGCGCATTGACGATACCGGCATAGCCTTTGCCTTCGCCGCGCTTGATGACGTAAACTTGCTTGGCTTTGTCCGCATCGAGGATCGGCATGCCCCATATTGGCGAAGACTTGTCGGTGCGCGCCGCAGGGTTCACCACGTCATTGGCGCCGATCACGAGCGCCACGTCAGCTGTCTCAAACTCAGGATTGATGTCCTCAAGCTGGAAGATCAGGTCGTAGGGAACACCAGCTTCGGCGAGCAGAACATCCATCTGACCCGGCATCCGCCCGGCCACAGGATGGATCGCGAACTTTACCACGACACCAGCGGCCTGTAGCAGCTTTACAAATTCGTACAGCTTCTGTTGCCCCCGTGCGGCGGCCAGGCCATAGCCTGGAACGATGATGACTTCCGCAGCGTAGCGCATGAAGATGGCGGCATCGCCCGCGCCCGTAGGCTTCAACTCACCTTCAATCTTGCTCTGTTTATGCGTCTTGGTAACGCCGAAATTAGTGAAGAGAATATTTGATATCGAGCGGTTCATGGCCTTTGCCATGAGCAGTGTCAGCATGAGGCCTGCTGCACCGACCACCATGCCCGCGATCATCAGCGCAGGGTTCTGCAGGCTGTAGCCTTCCAGGCCCACAGCAAGGCCTGTGAACGCGTTGTAGACAGAGATCACGACCGGCATGTCTGCGCCGCCGATTGGCAGTGTCATCAGGACACCAAAGATCAGCGCGAGGCCGAAGAACACAGCGATCAATGTCGGCATCGCAAGGATCGGTGCCGCGCCGCTCAGGACAATGAACGCGATGTAGCCGCCGGATAGAAGCGTTAGAATGAAAGCGAGACCGTTCGCGATCTGCTGCCCGGGAAATCGCATTGGCCGCTTGATCAGCCCATCCAGCTTGCCCCAGGCAATAATTGAGCCCGAAAGCGAGATCGACCCGATGAGTGCACCGGCCAGCGTTACGACCAGAGCCGCAGGCGCCGAGACACCACCAAGCAGGACCATTGCCGCAATTGCCGCCGCAGCCCCGCCGCCCGCGCCATTCAGGAGTGCCACCATTTGTGGCATCGCTGTCAGCGGTGCCTTGCTGCCGCTGCGCCATGCCAGACCGCCACCGACCGCAAGGGCGGCCACCGCGAGACCTGCATTCATCAGAAGGTGAGGCTTCGCCTCGGGTGCAACCGACAGGGCGTACAGAAAGCTGGCAATGACTGCCACGACCATGCCGATCCCGGCATAGGCGATGCCGGAAGGCGCCGTGACGGGCGATGACATCCGCTTCAGGCCGAAGAGCAAGAGGAAGGCGGCTGCAAGGTCTGCAAGGACGATGACGAGTTCTGGGAGGACGCTGATCATGGTCTCAGGCTTTCCGCTTGTGTTTACGTTTGTGCTTGGGCGCGTGCTTGGCAGAACCTGTTGTCTGGAACATCGCCAGCATCCTCGCCGTCACCACATAACCGCCAGCGGCATTGGCAGCCCCGAGCGCTACGGCGAGTGTGCCGATGACCTGCTCTGCCACGGTCGTCGCATTCAGAAGCGCAAAGATGCCACCGACGACAACGATGCCGTGGACGAAGTTCGAGCCCGACATCAGCGGCGTGTGCAGGATTGCCGGCACATGGCCGATGATCACCCAGCCAGCAAACCCAGCCAGGAGGAAAATATAGAGTGCCGCAAGTCCGGCTATGGAGAGGTCCATCGGATACCTTTCAGGCCACTTCAGCGGCGGGTTTAGAGGATTTCGGCGTGGCCGCCTCAGGGGCGTTCAGACGTTTTCCGTCATAGGTCAGCACGGTTGCCGACAGGATCTCGTCCGTCAGGTCGACGGTGAGGATATTATCATGCAGCATGAGGCCGAGCAGGTTGGCGAGGTTCTTGGCGTAGAGCTTGCTCGCATCTTCCGCGAGTGACGAAGGCACGTTCAGCGGGGCGAGTATTGTGATACGCCCCACCTGCAAGGTTTCGCCGGGCACCGTAGCCTCGCAATTGCCACCGCCCTCGGCCGCGAGATCGACGATAACGGCACCTGGTTTCATGCCGGCAACCTGCGCCTTGGAAATCAGCTTGGGTGAAGGTTTGCCTGGGATCGCAGCAGTGGTGATGATCAGGTCGGCTGCCTGGATATGCTTTGTCAGCGCCTTGGCGACTTTTGTCTTTTCCTCATCCGTCAGGGCACGCGCATAGCCGCCCTTGCCGGTGGCGTCGACACCCGTATCAACAAATGTCGCACCGAGCGAAAGCGCTTGCTCACGCGTCTCGGGTCGCACGTCATAGCCCTCGGTTATGGCGCCAAGTCGGTGGGCTGTTGCCAATGCTTCCAGACCCGCCACACCAAGGCCCATCACCAGCACCTTGGCCGGTCCGATGGTCCCCGCAGCCGTGCTCACTTTGGGCAGGACGCGCGCTAGTGTCGTCGCTCCAAGCTGAACAGCATAGTAACCGGCCAATGCGGCCTGAGAGGACAAGGCATCCATGCTCTGGGCCCGCGATATACGCGGCAAGTGTCCGATGGCAAAACAGGTGATCCTGCGGGCCAGCAGATGCTTGACCAGCGCAGGATCGGAATCCGCATAGACATAGCAGATCAGCACTGCGCCGGGCTTCATCGCATCAATCACGGCAAGGGCGGGGCGCTGAACGCAAAGCACGACATCGGCATCCGCCACAAGCGCGGAGCGATCAGCGACAATAGTGACATCCGCAAAGTCCGCGTCGGTCAGGCCGATGCCTTCAGCCGCGCCGGCCTCGAGATGCAGCCGCGCACCCAGCTTCACAAGACCCGGAACGACACCCGGCACAAGGGCAACGCGTCGCTCGCCGGGAGCGGTCTCTTTCAGAACGGCGATATTCACATACATGACACTCTCCGGAACCAGGAAAGAGGTCGGCGGAGAGCCCCCCCGCCGACCACTCGATTCAGCTTCAGGCCGGTGCGTCAGCCTTGACGTAGCGGACCAGTTTCTTGTTCACGAACTGCTGGATGCCCATGTCGCCCAGCTCACGTCCATAGCCGGAATTCTTGATGCCGCCGAAGGGCAGATCGGCGTCCGACCAGCTGATATTGTTGATGAACATCATGCCGGTATCGACCGCGCTGGCGACGCGCTTACCGCGCTCGAGATCCTTGGTGAAAACCGATCCGCCGAGGCCAAAGTCACTGTCATTCGCAAGGGCAATGGCCGCGGCTTCATCTTTCACACGGAACACCATTGCAACCGGCCCGAAGAACTCATCACGGAAGGCCGGGTTGTCAGGCTTAACATCTGTCAGGATGGTCGGCTGCATGTAGCTGCCAGCGCGGTTGAGACGCTTGCCACCCATGACGACTTTCGCGCCGTGTTTCACGGCAACGTCGACCTGTTTCAACAAATCGACCAAGGCCTGTTCGGTCGAGAGTGGACCGAGCGTGGTTTTCTCGTCCAGCGGGTCGCCCGCCTCCAGAGCGGCAAGTGCTGTCTGGAACGACTTCATGAACTGGTCGGCGACCTTCTCAACGATGATAAAGCGCTTCGCCGCACAGCAGGTCTGTCCAGTGTTGTACATCCGTCCCCAAACGGCCCATTTGAGCGCATGCTCCATGTCCGCATCTTCCAGAACGATGAAGGCATCGGCGCCGCCGAGTTCCATTGACGATGGCTTGAGCGCCTGACCTGCACTGGCTGCGATGGTGCGTCCTGCAGACACGCTGCCAGTGAGGGCGACGCCCTTGATGCGTGGATCAGCGACAAGCTTGTCCGACTGCTCATGCGTGATCATCAGGTTGGTGTAGAGGCCTTCCGGCGCGCCGGCATCTGTCAGGATTTTCTCGAAAGCGATCGCGCATTGCGGCACGCAGCCAGCGTGCTTGATCACAAGCGTGTTGCCCGCCATCAGGTGGGGACCTGCGACGCGCGCCAGCTGGTAATAAGGGAAGTTCCAAGGCTCGACGCAGAACACCACACCAATGGGTGTGCTCTCCATGTGGCCTTCACCTTGCTCCGGGTGCAGCTTCGTGTCTGCCAGGAATTTCTCGGCATTCTCGGCATAATAGGCCATGATCTTGGCAGAG
>NZ_JBBKXE010000081.1:0-57028 GCF_037969335.1 Hyphomonas sp.
GTTGGTGTGGACCCATACGCCTATGTCCGCGCAATACCTGGTGAACTTGTCGGCGAGATTCACGTCGCCGGACACACCGAAGACCCTGCGCTTGGCGCCAAATTTCTCATCGACAGTCATGATGCGCCCGTCAGCGAAGGCGTGTGGCATCTTTTGGCGGTTGCGCTTCAGGCATGGGGGACAAAGCCGGTTCTCGTTGAACGTGATGGCAATATTCCATCGTTTGACGACTTGCTGACAGAATTTGACCGCGCCTCGCGGATACTGGCAGCGTCGCATGAGGCCGTGCACCATGCGGCTTGAACAGCATATCGAAGCCATGTCGGCATTTGCGGCAGGCCGCGCCAGCGCAACGGCGCTGATTCCCATGATGGCAGGCGCGGCGCATCCGGGGCGGCGCGCGCAAGTCTATCGCAATTCCGGTAGCCTCGCCTGCGTTGAAGCCCTCAGATCCAATTATTTGCGTCTTGCGACGGTCATGGGAGACGACTTTTTTGGTGCCCTGGCGCGAGCCTATGCTGATGCAGAACCGCCCACGAGCAGGAGTCTCGTCGGATACGGTGCTTCGCTCGCTCAATTTGTTGCTGGCGCGGAAGCTGAGCACGGGATTCCCTGGCTAGCTGACATCGCCCAGTTAGACCGAGGCTGGCTTGACGCTCATCTCGCGCCTGACGCAGCCCCGCTGATCCCGGGCGCGCTGGCAGAAGTCGATAGCTCGACATTAATGACATGCATTCTGGGAGTTCACCCAAGCGCCCAACTCGTCGACACAGAATGGACTACGGCCTCTCTTTGGATCGACCTCAAGGCTGGAAAGCTACCGAGTCGCCAGATGGCCCTGCCGCACCGATCCGAGCACGTTCTTTTCTGGCGCCCGGGAGGTGAGGTCGGGATGCGCTCACTCAGTCCCGGAGAGCACGCATTCCTCAGTTCGGCAATGTCTCAGTTACCACTCGGGGCCGCATGTGAAGCGGCCATGGCTGCGGAGCCGTCGATTGATCTTTCACATCTCATTGCCGGCGCAGTCTCATCCGGATTTTTCATCACTATCGCTCAACAAGGGGGAGCTAATCATGATACTCATTCAGAGGCTAAAGGCCGGCTATAGCTGGTTAACCAGCAAGGCAAACATGCTGGAACCGTTCGCGCTACTCTTGGCCCGCTTGGCCGTGGCCCGGGTATTTTTCATGTCGGGGCTTACAAAGTGGAATGGCTTCCTGTCATTCAACCCTGACAAATATGATCTCTTCCTGTTTGAGTTCTTCTGTCCGGAAGACAAACGCGCTGGAGCTCTCGTGCTATGCACAGATCAGGCTGCTGGCACATACGCGCCAACGACGCAGTGGATTGTTGAGCGCTTCGCCAATATGGCGGGTGTCATGGAGATCCTCTTGCCCATTCTTATTGTTTTTGGACTGACGTCACGACTGGCTGCAGCCGGGCTGCTGATGATGACCCTGGTCATCGAACGCCTGGTCTTCCCGGATGCCGGTAGCTGGTGGGGTAGTCATGTCTGGTGGGCAACCATCCTGTTTGTAATCGTCGCTCATGGTCCCGGGAAATTCTCCCTTGATCGGCTGTTCAAGCTGGAAGCCTCGAAGTCGTGAAGGTTCAGGTGCCAGGAATGATCAGGTTCATCCGAAAATGGTTCTGGTTTGGGTGCGGGGCATTGGGGGTCGGGACAATCCTACTCTTCATCCTCAGCTCCGGCTGGCTTGGTTTTCGCCTGGTACAGCTTGAATGGAAACCTCAAGGCAATACAGACCTCAGATTCGTGTCTGTTGATCTGCCGTTCGAAAACCAATCAGACATCCGGGAGAAATCGGGCTCCCTGCCCTTCATGGCGGGCGTCGTCATCAATACTGAACGTGACCTTTACGACGAGGTGTTCCTGGGGGGCGGCCGCGATCAACCCGATGCACTCTTCAGCTACAGCTCCCTGCTCGGGAAGTTCGTAAATGACAGCACCGATCATGATCTCGCAAAACCTGAAGGTGATGCAACCATGGGTGGCGTCTCCGTCGACGTGGACAAGGACGGATGGACCGACTTGATCGTGGCCCGCGAAAGCGGCGTCTGGCTGTATCGCAATTCTGGCGGCACACTCGGTGATGGAAAGATCATTTTCAAGCCGGAAGCCGGCACCACCGCACTTTCGGTGGCGCCAGGAGACGTCAATGCCGATGGTCTCGCCGATCTCTACGTGTCAGGCTATATCAGCAATGACCGCGTCGAGGGGCAAACCATATTTACCCGCCCATACGGAGGCTACAGCTACCTGTTGCTCGGAAATTCGGCAGGTAATTTCACTGACGCAACGGACGTGTGGGGCCTACGCCGCCAGCACAACACATTCACCGCCGTCTTCGCTGATTTCGATGATGACGGAGACGCAGACCTGGTCGTTGCACAAGACACAGGGCAGGTTGAAACTTGGAGAAACAATGGTGCGCCACCTTTCGAGCGGCTCGAAAACCCGTCGGTCAATTCCTACCCCATGGGAATTGCGGCAGGAGACTTTACCGGTGACGGCGCACTCGATTTCTATTTTTCGAATGTCGGGAACACGCTGCCATCCGCGCTGCTGCGCGGCGATCTACCGAAATCGACGCCATTCAATTCCGACTACATGCTCTTTGCAGGAGACGGACAAGGCACCTTCACCGACAATGCAGCTGAAATGAACGCAGCACGCATTGGTTTCGGTTGGGGTGTGGTTGCCGCTGATTTCAATCTCGATGGCTGGGAAGACATTGCCATCGCCCAGAATTACGCCAAGTTCGGACAACCCGCGCTCATCCACCGTTATGCAGGAAAGATTCTTCAGAATTCCCAGGGACGCAAATTCGACCCTGTAGAGAAGCGCGCAGGCGCCACCAATCGGCTGTTCGCCATTTCCCCACTGGCCGGCGACTTTAACGGCGACGGCCTGCCCGATCTCGTTTGGGCCAACCTCAAGGGACAAGCCACTGCATTTCTAAACGCAACGCCTGACCGGCATAGTATACGCATTCGGCTCGACGACTCGGTTTCGGCCTATTCGGCCCATATTGAAGCTCTTGTTGATGGTCGAACACTTGTCCGCCAGGTGGTGCCAGCCCAAGGACTGGGTTCCGACAGTTCGGCGGATATCTTCATCGGGCTGGGCGATGCCGTTAATGCCGAGAGCATCACTGTCCGCTTTCCGGATGGGCAGGTACGCTCAGCTGAACAAGTGGCGGCTGGCACCGTCATTGACTGGCGGATCGACGCGTCATGACAAATGCTGGCGCCAATCCTCGTCAAAACCTTGTCTGGTTCGGAATAGCCGGCCTTGTTGGCGCCCTGCTGACCGGGATCGGAGAGGGGCTATTGCAGCTTGTCCCGGGGGGAAATTTCACAGATCCGGACTATGGATATTTTCTGGACATCACTCAGGCAAGACTAATGCTTGGGCATTACCTCAGCGTCTCGGCAGCCCCGCTCTATCTTGCCGGCTACTGGCACCTCACAGGCAATCTCTTGCCGCAAGCCCCCAGATGGCGTTTTGTGGTTTTCGCTTTCTGCGCCTGGGCATTCATTCTCGCAACAGTCTGGATCGGGCAACGCGCCCTGATTGCTGAAACCGTGCAAAGCCTCAGCATGGACGGAGCCAGCAGGGATCTCCTGGTTCGCCAGACGATCCTCCACGAACCCTTGGTGAACGCACTTCGGTTCGTCATGGTGGCATTTTCATTCATCTGGACACTGCGCATCTTCACCGGCAAGTCACGCTACCCGCGCTGGATGGCCTTGTTCAGTCCGGCTCTGTTGCTCGCTCTGATTTTCGGCCTATACGCCGCCGCACCCGAGATCGGCTGGCTGGTATTGCCGACCGCCATGAACACGGCCCACGTGATCCTCTTCACATTGTCCCTCCTCACGACAAGCCAGGTTAAGGGACAATGACATCGCGGTTGCTTCTGGCCGTTTTGGCCATGCTTGGGCTCATTCCAGCAGCGCGATTGACGGGTGAACATTTCTCGACGGGTACAGCTTGTCCATTGATCGGACCTCTACCTGCCTGCTTTCTCGTCTTTGCAGGATATGGTCTCATCTTCTACTCCGTGATGGCAGGGGGATGGAAGCGACACATGGCGTTCCTCGTAGGCTGGCTGCCGGTCACGATGCTTGCACTTCTCGCGACTATTCTCGAGATCGATAGCGGGCACGTCTGTCCGCGTGCATTTGGCTTCCTGCCCCAGTGTTTCCTTTCCCTGTTTCTGTCCATACTCATCGGCGCAGTCTGGATGACCGGAATTTTGCGCCACCGCAAAGTCCTGGATTTCGAGAGGTCAAGAAGATGAAACGCCTTTGCTTGCTAGCCTTCTGTGTGCTGCTGGCCGGTTGCGTCAGCGGCTACCCTGCAGCCGTCTCGCCGACGCCTTGGCAGACGTCTGGTGCAGCGTCGCCGCAATCGACAAACGGCGCACCACAAGGCACCTCGCAGATGCTGTATGTCACAGACCGCAATATACTCGAGACCGAACAGGGCTTTGGCGTCGACCGGTCAACCGCGATGGCTTTTGGCCATGTCCGGATTCACACCACCAATATGGGGAAACGTGAATTTGACGCCTACATGTCAGGACACGCTATCAGCGGCAAGCAACCGCGCTACGTCGCGACGCTGACAGATGGAATCTATCCGTTTCCCGGAACCCCCCTTCCCTTTGCGATCGAGAACGGCGTGCTGAGCCGAGACAGAAACGCCATCGCAGCCTATCAGAGTGCAGGCGCACAATTTCAGGCTGCTCTCACACAGGAACTGGAAGACAACAGCACCGGAAAAGTCATTCTCTATGTTCACGGCTTCAACAATACGTTCGATGACGGTGCCTTCAACCTGTTAGAACTCTGGTCGGCTTCAGGTAGGTCCGGCGTCCCTTTACTGTTCAGCTGGCCGACGGGCGGACATAAAGCGCTAGGCTATTTCAGTGACACGGAAAGCGGCGACTTTTCGGTCTACCACCTGAAAGAAACGCTACGACTTATCGCGGCAACATCTGCCGTCGACGAGGTTGTTGTCGTCACGCACAGCCATGGCGCATCAATTGTCACATCCGCCCTTCGCGAATTACTGATCGAATCCCGCGGCGCCGGACTCTCAATGCGTGACACGTATCGGATCGACACCTTGATCATGGCGGCGCCAGATATCGATTTGGGCGTGATGGAACAACGTCTTGTCGCTGAAGCCTTCGGCATAGGATTTGGCCAGATTAATGTTTATCTCAATCCCGGCGACAACGCCCTTGGCCTTGCGGGCTGGATATTCGGATCGCCGCGATTTGGTGCAGCGCGGCCCGATCAATTATCGCCTGAATCCCGGGCTGTGCTTCAGGGCGTAAAATCCGTTCATTTTATCATGGTCCAGGATGCCAATCAGTTTGATAGGCACAATTATTTCCGGCGTCACCCTGGTGTCCTATCGGATATTGCGATCACCATCCGTACGGGCGCTCGGCCCGCGGACCCGGAGCGGCCACTCAAGCATCTGGATCTCAATTTCTGGGAGATCGACAAATCTTACCAACCAACGCTGCGACATTCCTCCGAGCGCGTTACTGGAGCCCAATAGACAAGACGCCGCTCCATAGATCGCGGTTTGGAGCGTAACGGAGCGAACACTCCCGGACAAACATCGTCTATTTATCATATAATACCAATGTATTAATGGATATCCACGAACACGTACGAATATCGACTATGCGGATTCCGGGTCCGGCCAATTTGGCGCGCGCTTCTCGATGAAGGCGCGCACCCCCTCCTGTGCGTCGTCGGTTATGGCGGTGTTGCAGAAATCCTCGACCGCGACGGCGACACCGCGCCGATAGTCCAGGTCGTTCGCCCGGTGGAAGGCCGCGCGTGCCTGACGCAGTGAATTTGGCGCGCGCGCGGCAAAGCCTGCCGCAATTTCATGGCTGCGCGTGCGTAAATCGCCGGGCTCGACCACTTCGGAGACGAGCCCGATCCTTTCCGCCTCCTCAGCTGCAAAGCTGCGGCCCGTGAACAGAAGGTCGAAGGCCCGGTGGCGCCCGACAATTCGCGGCAGATGGGTGAAGTGGATCGCGGGAAGCAGGCCGAGGTCCAGCTCGGGATAGCCAAAGCTGGCCTTTTCCGATGCGATCAGCATGTCGCAGGAAATCGCCAGGGTCATGCCGCCGCCACGCGCGGCGCCGTTGACCGCAGCAAGGCTCGGCTTGCCCAATCCGTACTGGGCATCCCAAAGGCCGATATAGAGTTTTTCGAGAAACAGGCGAATTTCACTCATCGGTTTGCCGAACAGGATATCCAGGTCCAGCCCGGCACAGAACACTTTGGGCAAGTCGCTGCGCAGGATAACCGCTCGCGCTTTGGTATCACTGCGCGCATAGGCCAGCACATCAAGGATCTCGTTCAACAGATCGAGGCTGAACGCATTTACGGGCGGGCGGTTCAGTGAAATTTCGGCGACCCCGCTATCCACCTCATAGGTCAGGTAGTCATAGCTGCGTGTCATGCGCCCCTCCTCTGTCTCTTCTCCCCGGCAGACGCCTTCCCCCCCAAAGCGCGAGCGGGAGGGCATGCATGCACATCGTCACTCCGGCTGGCCAACGTCTGCAACACAGCGATAACTGTCGGCGCTATCTGGGTCACCGCTCTCATACTTCGTCCACTCCCCGAATTCGCAAAGGGGCCGGGTCCGGCCATGGCCATGATCCGTCACGTCGGTGATCTGGCGTGCCGTCGGGGCCGTGCCGTGTTCGACCCAGTCATCAAGGTCCTGCAGCTGGTCCCAGGCGGGTTGGAAGGCATTTGATGCACCTGCGCCATGGCCAAATCCGGGAATGACATAATAGCGGGCAAAGGCCTTCAGGTCCGGTTCCCCGATCATGCCTTCCAGGCGATGCCAGTATTCATCGGTTGATCGTGGACTGACTATCGGATCAGCCAGCCCTTGGAACAGTATCAGCTTCCCACCCCGGTCACGGAACGCCTGCAGCGAGGTCGGCTGGACATCGAGCCGGTCGACGGTGTCGCCAATTTTGTCGGCCCAGGGACCCGGCGCTTCCGGGTCGATCGCCCAGGGATCGATCGCTTCATCGCGCAATGCAGCATGGCGAATAAACTGGTCGTAGAATTGCGCCGTCATGGGCATGTCGGGTTTTATGGGATGGCCGGGAACGGCATCACCCATCTGTTGCGGCCCCCGCAAATCGGCGCCTTCGAGAACCGGGAAGCCGGGATGGTGTGTTTCTCCGCTTTTCCTCCAGGACAGGTCGATTGGACTGTCGAAGTTCCGGATGGCTGCGAGCTGCGCAGGCGACAGGCAGGCTTTCGAGGAATTATCATCGCGACATGCCAGGTGCTCGATATCCGGACGGCAAGCTGAGGGATGCGCCACGAGGCCGTCGCCTATGCCGTCAAGTTCGTCGCATGAGGCCATGACGAAATCATAGAGAAGCGCCTGCTGGGCAGGCCAGAGGTAGGCGTCCGGATCCGCGAAGCGGCGCCAGACAGCGCCGAAGGCGAGCGTTGTCGTCCCATGATTCCAGAAGGGATAGGCGACCAGCGCGCCGTCGAATGCGCCCGGCCATTGGCTGATGGCCAGCAATGCCTCGCGCCCGCCATTGGAACCACCCGCAATATAGGTCAACCGCGCGGGTCGACCATAATAGGCATCAATGATCGCACCCGCAGCGTCACGCGTCTTTTTCAGCGCGTCGCCGGCATAATTCTGGAAGGCCTCGTCATTGCGGGCAAATGCCCCATCGACAAGCGGCGTGAGCACTTCATCCGTGGTCCCCTCGTGTCCGCTATCACTTCCAAACGTGACATAGCCGCGTTCAAGGGGAGAGGACACCAGACGACCTGGCTGCGAATACAGCGGCTGGTCGACCGGAGGAATGATTCCGTCAAATCCGCCGCCTGCCAGCATCAGGGCTTTTTCATTCCAGGTGAGCGGCAAGGCCATTTCGAACCGTATCGGCGGCGCAGTGCTGTCGACCGGCTCGACTTGGCCGATGACCCGGCAATGGTCTGGCCAGGCAAAATCCCTGCCTGTGTTACCGCTCGAGCCTTCGGGTATGAAGTGCGCAGTGATGATGCGGACGCCGTTGGACGGTAGCGAGAGGGATCGGGATGCAAGCGTGAACGTCTCAAGCTGTACGCAGGCTGCCTCGTTTCCCGGCGCTGCGCTTTGCGGGTCGAGCGCGGAGTTGCAGCCTGCCAGGACAAGTGTTCCAAGCAGGACAGACGCGAGGGCCCGGCGGTTGCGCCGGGCCCCTTCTTGTGTGGTGCCTGCCATCAGAACGCCGCCTTGAGTTCGACACCGACCTGGCGAGGCGTCCCATAAGTGCCGGCAAGACCGCCAAATCCGTCAATTGCGAGCATCGCAGTCCAGTAACCCTTGTCGAAAAGATTATCGGCGAAGAGGCGGACCGTATAGGCACTGTCCGGGCTCTCCCAGATCAGGTTGGCATTGACGATGGCGTAGCCGTCCTGTGACGCCTGCTCGGTGTTGAACTCCCGGAAAAACACTTCAGAGCGATAGCTCAGATCAGCGCGGGCGGTGACGTGGCCTCTCGAGGTCGGCGTGGTGCGATAGGCGATGCCCAGATTGCCCGACACTTCGGGCGCACTCGACAGGTAGCGTCCTTCCAGGTTCTGAACCCCGAGGTCCGGATTGAGCGAGTCGGTATTGCTGAAGTCGCCATAGGTCGCGTCGAGCAGGGACAGGCTGCCATTCAGGATCCAGTGGTCATCCGGTGCCCAGTCAGCTTCAAACTCCACGCCCTTAACCGTTGCGCTGCCGGCATTCGTTACCGATGACGCAAAGCCAACCACCTCGCGTAGCTGGAAATCTTCATAGTCATAATAGAATGCTGCTGCATTGAATCGCACATTCCCTCCAAAGAACAATCCTTTAAGCCCGGCCTCATAGGCCGTGATGGTTTCCGCGTCGAACGTGTCGCCGCAGGAGGAATAGTTGATCCCGCCGGCCTTCCAGCCAGTCGAGTTCATGACATAGACTTGGCTGTCATCCGTCACATCATATTGCGCCCCCAGCCTGTACGTGGTCGATTCATCCTCGACTCTGGTATCGAGATCGTTGCAGATCGATACCGTGGGGCTCCCTTCTGTCATTGACCCAACAAAATGGTCCTGAAAGGCGTGTTGTTCTTCTTCGGAGTACCTGACCCCACCGATCAGGCGGAACCTGTCAGTGACGCCATAGGTGACATCCCCGAAAATTGCGCGCGCATCGGTATCGATGGGCAACGTATTGTACGCCAATGTCGATTGTGGTGGCAGCGGACTGAAACCAAGGGCGAAATCGAAATTGGCGCTCTGACGATAGGTATCGTCATACACGTACACACCGCCGACCCAGTCGAGCGGGCCTGTGTCGCCCGACACATTGAGTTCCTGGGAGAATGTTTCGGAATGCTCGTCCTGGATCGCATCCACGATGGCCAGGTTGGTACCATCCCTGTCCATGACCCAGGCTGCATCGACACGCTGATAGGCCGAGATCGACTTGAGAGACACCGGGCCGAGCAACCAGTCCAGCGTAACGCTCGCTGACTGCATTGAACGATCGCTGGACGTCGGACCGAGCGCAGTCGTTGTATAATAATCCGGCGCGATCACGACCCCTGTCAAATACGGATTCAAGGCGAGGCCCCGGGCATTCGGTTCATCCGTCGGGACATAATAGTCGGTACGTCCATCGGAGCCGTAGGCGCTGAGATTAAGGTCAAGCGAAAGGTTTGGCGTGATATCGGCTGCAAGCCTGAACCGCCCCGACAGCATCTCCTGAGTTCCGAGATCCTCACCGCCAGCCGTGTTTTCGATGAACCCCTCTTCGCGGTCCGAGTAGTTCAAGGCCAGGCGCGTCCGGACGGCATCGCCGATCGGCAGATTGTTCACGACCTCGAGGGTCTTTTCATTGAAGGTGGCATATGAGGCCTTGATATAGCCTTCGGGCGTGTCTGATGGTGCAGCCGAAATGAAATTCACCGCACCCCCATTCGCATTCCTGCCATAGAGCGTGCCTTGGGGGCCCCGCAGGACCTCGACACGTTCAAGGTCTGTCTGGGCGACGACCATCGGGAAATTGCGTGGCTGGTAGACCCCGTCAACATTGATCGCCACGCCGGGGTCGCCAACGCTGCGCCCGACGCCCCTGACCGTCACGAATGTTGCGCCGAGGCTCTGGCCAATCGATACGCTGGGAACAGCGAACTGGAGCGCATCCATGTCGGATATGCCGCGCGAATCGAGCAATTTCTTGTCGAGCGCTGTAATCGACACGGGCACGTCCTGGTCAGATTCAGATTTTCTCTGTGCCGTAACGGTAATTGTTCCCAGACGCCCTTGATGGTCGATCTGATTGTCCGAAGATTTTGATGGCGCACTCGCGGCCTGTCCGAAAGCCGGAAAGGCCAGAATGGACACTGCCGAGCAAAGCAGGCTCGTTCTGAGCTTCTGGCGCGCACCGGTCGTATGGATTGTTATTTTCATTTTTTCCTCCCTGTCTGAGAGGGCAGCGACCCCAGAACGGCGCCCGCGCCAAGGACCGGTCCGGACAGCCTACCGGACATATCCGGCCATCAAGGCGATCGGGGACCGGTCAGATCTCCAGCATTCGGGTGACATTCTCGAGCTGGGATCTCAGCCGGGAGAGGGATTCGCTCTGCTCCTGGCTGTCGATCCGGCGAATCTCGGAAGGCGACCGTCCGGTCTGGTTGAGAATGAAGCGGCGAAAGCTGCGCTCGTCGGCATAGCCCATCATTTCAGCGACATCGCCGATACTGGTCCCGGTTTGGGTCAACAGGGCGACAGCTTGTTCGGCGCGGGCTTTCAGGGCGAGTGACCTGAATCCATCGCCATGGACCTGACGGATGATGCGCCGCTTTTGGCGATTGCTCATATCAGACGAAACATGTTCGTCCTCATAGGCCTCTAGTGTTGCCGGAAACACCAATTCATTTTGCGCTTCGATCGAAGGCGTGGGCGGGCATATTGCAAAAATCAATGAGTCGAGCAGCGGGGTGCGTGTATTGCGAATCGAACCCGGCGTGTCCAGCAAGTCGGCCGCAAACTCGATATAGGTGTCGGTCGAACGGTCGACAGGCACACCTTCGAGCGAATGCGACAGGCGCGTGGTGACATCAGCCAGGGGATGAAGGCCGGCTTTCCGTACGGGCAGGTCATGACCAAGATACCGGCTGGCAATGACGGTCACCAGACTGATCCAGATTGCCTCAAGATTGGCCCTGTTCCTGCCATCGGGCGCCTGAGCCCTGAGCGTCAGGCGCGCGTCAGTCCCTGTCTCTGCCAGATCCAGGGCGAAAACGCCGTAGGCGGAATTGAAGTAGTTTGACGTGGCATTCAGCGCGCTCCCCAGTGTCGGGCAACTGAACATCACGCGCGCGCCAATGGATGCGTATCCTCTTGGCAAAGGATTGAGGCCGAGTGCGTGCGTTTCATCATTCGTATTAACAGCATTGTTAGCAAGCAGCATCATGCCTTCGGCTGGCGACAGACGGGACGTCGCGCCGTCAAGGCCAAGACTGAGCCTTGCCGAAGGTCGCTCAATGGTGGTCATATGTGCAATCTCATTTGTCGACAGCCAGACTAGCTGGCGCATTTGAAATCACAAGCCCCTTCCGATTTCCTTGCGACAAGGGCGAAACTATGTTTCGAGTCCAACGCTCCGGCCCGTTTAGATGATGTGGCGCGGGAACGACAAATCGGCGATTGAAGATCAACAAGATCGTCGTTGTACGAGCAGGGGTGTAGTCAGCGTCGTGCGAACAATCTGATGTGAACCCGCTTCCGCGTTTCGCTGACGAGAAGGTCGAGGCACTGAGGCAGGCCGTCAATTGGTTCAGGGCCTGTCTCGCTGGTTCTCCTAAGGTCACGGTGACCAAGGTTTAAGTGCAAGGATCGTTCTCCGCTGGACCGCACGGCCTGCATACTCGTGCGAATCTGGCGTCCGCAGTGAGCGCAATTGCAGGCGTCGGGATTTTGTCTCTTCTGACGATTTTTCCAAATAATGATCACTCGCCTTTGCAAAGACAGCCGAATAATCCAAGCTGCGAGGCGTGAAGCGACTTACGTCCACTCGTACGCCGATTGTGCGACCGACCGTGTCGATGTTAAAATCAAAGAAGGCTCACATGATGCCCGAACACGCAGAAATCGTTGTTACCTATGAGGCTGATCTCGTTCGCCTGAAACTGAATCGCCCGAAACAACTCAATGCCTTGAACGAGAACATTCGCACGACGATCGCCTCGGTATTGAATGACCTGATAGAGCGCCCGGACATTCGACTTTTGGTCATCTCGGGAGAAGGAAAATCGTTCTGCTCCGGTGCAGACTTGAAAACGACCTCCTACCCAAAAGTGGAAGGAAGCTGGTCGACCCGGCGCAACCGGACATCGACGTGGCAACGCGTTCTTGAGCAACTCGATCGTATTCCGCAGGTGACGATTGCCAGCATGCAAGGTCATGTTGTCGGCGGCGGAGCCTTGCTCGCGACAGCGTGTGACTTCAGAGTGATCAGTCAGGACGTGGTCCTGCGTATTCCGGAACTCGCGCTCGGCATCCCCAACGTCTGGAACGGAACGCCCCTGCTGGCCCGGGAAGTCGGCCTCCCAAGAGCCCGCGACTGGGTGATGACGACCCGCAAAGTGTTTGCCGATGAGTTGATGCAATCGGGATGGGCGCAGCGTCTGGCCGCACCTAACGCGCTTACAGACATCACCACAGAACTGATAGATGAACTGCTCGCGGTGCCTCCGGCGGCTCTGGCAATGACCAGGAGCATGACATCTGCTTTGGGGCGCGCCAACTCTGGCATGCAGCTCGGCTGGGCCGATGCAGACCTGCAGCAATGGGCATTGACCGAAGAAGAATACAAGGAAACCGTGGACCGCTATATCAAAACGCTACGCCCATGAGGCGGATCGCTAATGTCCGCTATTGGCGCGTTATAGCCGAATGCGATTGCGCCTTACTCATACGATGCACGATTTCCATCGTGTTATCCGACAGCGGCACGCGACGCTCAATCACAGTCTTGGTGCGGTTCTCTGGCTGCGTCCAAAGAGCATTCGCCATATCAACTTCGTCCCACGTCGCCTTTCGGACTTCGCCTGATCGCAAGCCTGTAAGGATCGCGATCCGCAGGCAGAGGGCGCTGACGCTTTCCAGCGCCTTAAGACACCGCATGAATGCCGGCACCGCGGCATAGTCCATTGCCCGAAAGTGCTGCGCCTTTGGGCGCTTGTTCGGGAACACCGTTTTGAGATGCCCTCCCCAACGCGCGGGGTTGTCCCCTGCCCGCAATTTTCGGACCGTTGCTGCATCAAGGACGCGCTCAATGCGGCCACGCAAACGTCGAGCCGTCTCTGGCTTTGTCGCCCAGATCGGCGACAGGCATTCCATGACATGATCGGTTGTTATTGCGTCAAGCGGCAGGGTCAAGTTAGGCGCTGCATATGTCTTGAGTTTGTTGCGCCATTGATGGCGATGCTTGAGCTTGCGAAAGCCGCCTTCGATGCTTGCCAGGTAATAGTGCGCGAAAGCCCCCAACGTGGTGAGGCCCTGGTTCGCCACTTGTTGGGCCAGACGGCCCAACTCAGTCCGGGGATCTCGCTTTGACGTCTCGCTCAACCATACGCGTGCCTGGATCGCCTTTTCCCGCGCCGAAGCAAGGCCCACTGCTGGGTAAGCCCCCAAGCCAAACTCGGGACCCTAGTCGCCCCAACGATACACAAAGAGCCACGCGGGGACCGACCTCCGACGCCGTGCTTGTGAGTCGAGATGAAGTTGCCGAACGTTGAAACAGGCTCTTGCGCTTGTTCCGGGACTGACTGCCAGGATTTGTCACGTCAAGTTCGTTCGCCCAGACAAAGCGCTCAAGTAGTCGCCGTGAACGTCTGGGGCGTCAGGACTCATCCTGGAGCGTCAGTATAATGCGTCGATTCCCGCGTGGTTCTTCGATGATCTGGATCGAACTCGCGCCACCAAATCCCCCTCCGGAAATTCCCATCACCTCCATTTCGGGACCTGCACGACCTACTTGAACCTTGATACTCGAATCCAGCCCCCACTGCACAATGGCATCCCGGATATCATCCAGCGGATCCATCGTTCGGGCCTGCAGCTGGTGAGCCGGTGGAACCGACCCAACTTCGGTCTTGCTATATATATGACTGTCGTCAGGCAGCGGAAAATGCTCCGGCAACCAGTCAGGCGCCGGTAAGTCTACACTGCCAAGCAGGCGATCAGCTTCCGCGTTTGGGACCCTTTTCTCTGATGAGAGATCGCTGTGGTTTGATGCGGGATCTTTTACATCTGGCGAAGCGCTTCCGGAACAGGCCGCAGTCATGATGACGCTGCCCAGCAGCACAGCTGTGATCACTTTCGAAGACAAATGCATCATGTGGAATCCTTGTATGGTCAGACGCGCTCAACGCACGGTTCACTATTAGAAACGCAAACGCTGGCCTGTCTCCGCCACGGCGAATACCGAAGATGCGGGAGGCACCGTTTTATCGACGGACACCGGCTCACTTCTGCTGTCCGGCCCAATGGCGGAAATGCCGCGCAAAATGCGTTTTAGCCTATGGGCCCGTCTGCGGCTTGTAGAAGAGGAAATCATCATGAAGAAATCAGCATTCGATCGCCGCTTATGGCTCACGGCCTTGGTAATTGGCGGCCTGAGCAGCTTGCCAGCATGTATGGCTGTTGCTGACGGCGCCCCTCCTGTTGACGTGTCCGCGGAGCAGGAGAGCGTCTCACTACCAGAGGGGTTTCCCGAGACGATCACCTTCCCGGTTGGCAGCAGCATTGTCAGCGCGTCGGGCGGACAGCCACCGGAATACGCCAGCCGGAACTACCAAGTTAACGGGCAAGTCAGCAATACTGTCGACTCAGTCGTCGCCTTCTTCACGGCAATGATCGAGACGAACGGATATGAAATCCTTGAGATCGAAAAAGGTAATGCAACGCTGATCCGGTTCGACACGATCGGACTGGATGATGCCAGCATCATGGTCATGGACATGTACGGAGATGGCACCGCAACGTTCTCGGTGTCCCTGATCATGGACGCGGAGCCGCAATAGCCATTCTGAACTTGTGATTGCATTGCTTATGCTTCTTGCATATCCGTAGAATTGCGCCGGCCTTGTCTGGGGTAATTCTACGGGGATCGGTGTTTGACGACCACGCCAGATAGTAACGCTCCAAAAGAGCCCACCGGCCAAGCGCTCGGCCTGTCCGAAGAGTTGCTAGCGGAGACGTATGACGTTCTTCGGCGCATCGCTTCCCGTCAACTCGGGCGACAACGCCCCAGTGCAACCCTGAATACAACAATGATTGTCCATGAGGCATGGTTCAAGCTGTCCAATGACAACAGCCGGCGCTTTGTCGACCAGAACCATTACCTGGCGACCGCTTCACGTGCCATGCGTCAGGTGCTCGTTGATCATGCCCGGCGCAAACTCGCTGAGAAGCGTGGCTCTGGCGCCGAGCACGTCAACATCGACGATTACCAGATACCGGCGAAAACGACCGAAACCCAGATTCTCGACATAGATGACGCCCTCGCCGCACTTGCCAAAAACGCGCCGGATCTCGAACGTATTGTGGAGTGCCGGTTCTTTGCCGGCCTCACGGTCGAGGAAACCGCGCACGCACTCGGTCGATCCGTCAGGACAGTCGAGCGAGATTGGGCCCGGGCGCGCGCGTACCTCGCCGATTTCCTCGATTCCTCATCCTGATTTCCGGCGTTCCCGGCAATCTACCACTTGAATATCTTCCGGACCGCCTTTGCGGCTTCGTTTCGCACTTTCCCGCGCACCTGGCGGTCAGCTTCATTTTTTGCTGAGTCGGTGGCATCACCGGCCACGTCCCCAGCATAGGTTCCTGCCGCGCCCAACACGCCTGGCATGCCGCCTGCCCCCATGGACATAACCTGGTATCCGGCCGGTACTTCAAAAAGCGCGTCTGGCTGAAAGGAGCGTTGAAGACCGGTGAGGTCGTAGCTGATATTCTCGGCGGCCTGACCCGGCTCAACCTGCATCATCCGCATGCGTACCGTGATATTTTCCGGGGTTGTCCAAACATCGCCGCTTGTCGTCCCGCCGCCAGACACACTCGACCGAAGGAAGTGATGATCGGTCATCACGCCATTCACCGTTTCTTTTCCAATATAGCGCTTTTCGAGTATCGCGGTTTGCTCGTCCAGGCCATCGAGAGGTGATTTTGCTTGTTCGGCTCCAAAGGGGATTTCCATGGCAAAGCCCTGGTCCGGCGATATGGACCACATGGTCTGGAGATCATCGCGCCAGATCTGAACCAAGGTCTGGCCTTCCATGACCATTTCAGTGCGGTTCTTACCGGGCTTGGAGTAGACCGTCTGGCTCAGGCTTGCTTCGTTGGTGACGATCACGCGCTGCCCCTGATATGAGACTGTGGGCGGTCCAAAGACGGCGATCTCCTGGGCGTCGGCCGGTCCAGGTGCCGCCACAAAGAGACATAAAGATATTGCAGACATCGCTATTGCGGATCGAACCATGGTGTAATTCCCTTCAAGTTTGTTGTGCGTCCTATTGAGTAAAACGCATCTTCGTGCCGTGATCCGCCACATGTTCTTGCGTGGCGGACTTTCCGGAGTCGTTGCGTAAAGGATGTGGGAGCGGGGATGCACGCAGGCCACGCTGGCACATAGACGACTTGATATCCGACGCCGTGAGCGGGACACTTACGGCGGATCAGAAAGGCACGGCTTGGGCACCGCAGACAACTCTCATTGGAATCGCCTCGACGCGGCATTCTCGGCGGCCCTGGAGCTTCCCGAGGACGCACGCCACGCGTGGTTGCGCCAGGAACTGGCCGACACACCTGACCTGCTCAGGCGCGCGACAACACTGCTCGGTCGCGAACGCGATAGCCGCTCGCGGTTTGAAGACCTGCAAACCCTTCGGCTGGCAATGCTTGACGACGTATCGGCCGGAATGACCGGCTTTACGGACGACCCCCGGATCGGAGCAAGGTATGGTCCGTGGCGTATCCTTCGTCGAATTGCTGCCGGTGGGCTGTCCGTCGTTTATGAAGCCAATCGGGACGATGGACGCTATGAACAGACTGTCGCCCTGAAAATCATGCGCGCCGACAAGCAGAATGGCGACGCGGTCCGCCATTTCCTGCGCGAACGCCGCATTCTATCAACGCTCGATCATCCAGGAATCGTGCGCATCCTTGATGGTGGCGAAACCGCGACGGGCGCGCCATGGCTCGTCATGGATCTGGCACCGGGACGCCCCATAACGGCATATTGCCGTGAGGCTGGGCTAGACCTGCATGACCGTCTTGGCCTTGTCGCCGACGTTTGCGATGCAACGCAGTCAGCGCATTCCAAATTGGTGGTCCACCGCGACATCAAGCCGGACAATATCATCGTGTCGGATGATGGCCGGGCACGGTTGCTCGACTTCGGCATATCCAGCCTCGCCGGCGGCCTCAGCGATCCTGATGGAACGACCGCCATGACGCCCGACTATGCCTCACCGGAGCAGTTGCGACTGGAGCCAGTCACGACGGCCAGCGACATCTACCAACTGGGCCATGTCCTCTCGGAACTCTGCGCGGGTTTACCTGTGCCTGCCGGCACGCAGGCAGTCATCCGAAAGGCGATGGCGCAGGACCCCGACGACAGGTATCCCTCGGCCGCAAGCTTTGCCAATGACCTTCGCTCTTTGCTGGGTGGACAAGCGCCCGCGGCCCGGCCAGACACACGGCTTGAGGCTGGATACCGTTTTGTCCGCCACAACCGGGTTGCGTCGGCACTTGCGGCACTCCTGATCCTTGGTGGCTTTAGCTGGGGCATGATGCTGTCGGCACACGGCCGCGAATTGAACCATGAGCGCGCCATCGCCGTCGCAGAAGCGGATCGGGCCGATCGCGGCAAGCGCGTGCTGCTGGACTTGTTTCGCAGGATCGATCCATTGGAACTGGACGGCGTGAAGTCGAATATCGCCAGTTCGTCGTCCATCCTTGAGCCAACGCTTGATGACGTACGAGAAACCCTGGCGGATGATCCTGAACTGCAGGCCGAGCTCATAGGCTGGGTCGCTCGGGCAAAGGATCGCTCAGACAACCTTACAGAAGCAAAGACGCTCGCCGACGAGGCTGTCGCGCTTCTCGACGCTTCGGGTGCACCGCATTCCGGTCAATATGCAGCAGCCTTGGCTTACCGTGCCTGGCTGGATATTCAGCTGGGCGATGGTGACCAAAGCGCAGCGCAAATCGAGGAGGCGTTGTCCATTGCCCGCGCGATGCCACGAAGCGATACGGATGCGCTCGATACGTTCCTTGTTGCTGCATGGTCCCACGACGGTGAGTGGGTCAAGCAACGCGCGCTGTTTGAGGAGACACTTCCCCGGGCACTGGCATCCGGATCCATTAATGGACAGATCGAGGTGCGGGCGGGACTGGGACGCGCGCTTGCCGAACTGGGTGAACTTGCAGATGCCGAAGTACAGATCCGGAAAGCCGTCGCATTGACGGAATCCGTCTACGGGCCAGATCACCCTCGACTTGCTCTGCCCTTGTCGGATCTCGGACGGATACTGACTGATCTCGACCAGAACGATGTCGCCATAGCGACGCACCGCCGCGCTCTGGCCTTGTCGGTTGACGCTTTTGGGCCACTCAATTCGTCGACGCTTTCCCATCAGAACAATCTGGCGAACGCCTTGTCCAACGCCAGATCATACGACGATGCGATCACGCTGTACGACACGATTTTGGCGTCACGAATGCAGCTCTCAGGTGAGGATGGACTTGAGGTTGGGGACGTATACCAGAACCTGGCATCCACGCAGGCTCTCGCAGGCCTGCCTCACGAGGCACTCACAAACCTGTCAAAGGCGGAGGCCATATTCGATGACAAATTGCCTGCCGGCAACCCAAGGCGCGCATTCCCTGCCCTGACACGCTCAGCCATCTTGCTTGACCTGAACCGCTATAGCGAAGCGGAAAAGAATGCCCGTTCCGCTTTTGATGCGCTGTCGCTATCGCTTCCTACAGGGCATTTCGCGACTGAAGTGGCACGCTGCCGTATCGGCATGGCCCGTCTCGGCCTTGGCGACCCAAATGGCGCGCGCGCCTATCTCGACGTGGCACTGCTGGCACTGGAATCACAACCTTCGGCGCCGTCCACCTATGTGGCGAAATGCAGGGCTGCGGCAAGCCAACTCAATTTGGGAACTCAGCCCTGAGGAACCAAGCTCGGTGACATACCGCAATCCTGCCGTACCTCGGCGCGCTCATTGTCGGCGCTGGCCGCGACGATAACGAACAATCCGCTTATCGGGTCCTATTGCTGCATATCTTCGGGATAGAGATTGATCGATACAGCAAGAAATCCGC
This sequence comes from Hyphomonas sp., assembly GCF_037969335.1. Taxonomy (GTDB): domain Bacteria; phylum Pseudomonadota; class Alphaproteobacteria; order Caulobacterales; family Hyphomonadaceae; genus Hyphomonas. The sequence continues at coordinate 19,456 of NZ_JBBKXE010000081.1, forward strand.
TCTTGGGGTTCAACTGGATCTCCCCTTTTCGATGCCCTGCTCCACCAAAGATGACGCTGCGGATGCTACCGGCCGAATTGTCATAAAGCGTGAAACCCGCCGTTTCGTATGTGGACTTGAGATCGGCAAAAACGGTATCGACCTGCTGGCGCGTTTGCGCCTTTCCTCGAAACGTCGTCATTTTCTCAGATTGTTGGCAGGTCTCGATGTCAAGATTTGGCGGGACGGGAAGCCCTTCTGGAAGCGCTATTGCACACCCGGCCGCACTCGATGATGCCTCAGGACTTGCCGGTGTTGGTGACGGCTCGGCGCTGGTCTGACCACAAGCAGCGGCGGCCATCATGAAAACCCCGGCAGTAAAGGCCCGAACGCGGTCGTGCCCTATTGGTGAAAATCGCATGTCTCGCTCCATCGGAAGTCGTCCTCTCTTTCTTGAACGCCGGTTCGCGGCGAAATCCGCCATTTTTCGACGCACGACGGATCTGTCATCTGAACCCATCCCCAGCCCGGTGGCGCATCCGATTCATCGGCGAAGACCGAAACTTGCGTCCCCTGCCAATTTGATCAGTCACAGACGCGCGCCGTGTCCCAGGCAAGGGCATCTTCCATGACCTGGCCTTTGCGGATCTCATTGAGCGCGCCAGCGTCAGACACTTGTTCGAGAAGGGCGTCCTTCATCAGCGCCATATCTTCAGGCGAATAGGCCGCAAAACCAGACAGGAAGCGTTCTCGCACGGCCTGGTCACTTCGCACAGGCGCCCAGCAGGCATACCAGTCAAATCCGCAAACCAGGTCTCGTGCTCGATCCCATGGCTTCTGTTCCAGCGCCTCGGCATAGGCCGAGCAGCTGCAGTCAGATTTGACCGTTCGAAGGGCACGATTGCGCTCGTCATTGGAAATGCACGCGGTCAGTTGGGGTGGCGCAGGCATCATGCCTTCCGGAGAAGGTGGCGCCTCGGTCCAGTTGAACACAGGGGCAGGACCAAAATCATCAGGATTCAAGCGAATGCCCTGCGCGCTTGCAACGCCTGCGCCGATGATCAGCAACAGCAAGAATATCAATCGCATGTGCCACCCTCCGCTTTCATCTCTTCGATCTGACTTCGGATCATGCCTTTCAGAACCTCAGGGTCCACGCCATCAAGCGAGTTCCGCAACTCCTGCGCCGCGCGCGTGCGTATGACGACGGGCATCTGGACCGTACTCATCCGAACGTAACAGGCTTTCTCGGCGTCCGAGAGCGGGTCCGCTCTGCAAAATTCTTCGAACTTTTTGGCGCATGCCGGTGGGCAGAGGTCTGTTGCAGCGGGATCTGAATATTGCGCACAAGTGCATAGACAGACTTCAGCGTCGGCCACTGTCGACGTGCTTTGATCAATGCTCGGCGCCGCTCTGCGCTCACGGTTCGCCCGGGCGACATTCGCTTCGCGCACAGCCACAGGCATGCTTGCCCAGACATCTGGCGAAATCATCGCGAGCGGGTCCGGGCCGATCAATCGGGAATGACGAGCATCCGGCAATGCGGCAACCACATCAAACATTGTCGTGATGGCGCCTTGGGCGGTTGCTCCGCACCTCGATTGGTCGGTGCTTTCTGGAGGCGGAACAACCAAATCAATGCGCCCGCGCAGACGTGTCTCGGTGCGGATCTGGAATGTCAGGAAACCTTCCATCTCGGCGTGCGGGTCGTCTGTGCGGTCATCCGGCCCCATCGCGCGGGCCATGGGATAAACAGGAAGAGACGGATCTATCCAACTGACACTGGCTATAAGGGGAATAACATCGGCGGACATGTCAGCACCTTCCGCAGGATTCAAGGCAAAGTGGAGGTAGTGCGGAATCTTCTTTCGACTTGAATATTCACGTGCCGCGTCAGAGTAACTCGGCAGGCAAGCCGAGCCGGGCCCTCCCCGCCCATTGAACAGGGCTGAAAGACCGTCCTTCAAAATATTCCACCGCAGAGTCGCGCTGCAGAACCGCATCGGCAACTCGCCAGACTGCTCTGCGGAAGCGGACCGTAATGCCAGGCCGACAAGCCCTCCGAAATCACCGACTGGACCAGAACCCGACTCAAGCCCAAGCAACAAGGAAGCAATGGCGGGATAAGGCACGCTGTCAGCCAGGGACGGCATGGGGACAGCATCCGGGCTGCAGGTTTCGTTCGGCGGAGCAGTGTTCACTTGTGCGACGAGGTTGCCTTGGCCAGCCGTAATGCCGGTGCCGACGGTCAGACGAATGGACAGTGGCCGGGTCGACGCCGCATCAGGGGCAACGTTCGCGAAGGCAAGCGTCATGGCGTCGTCACCATCGAAGTCCGGCATGTAGTCGATCATCCACGTCTTAACGGTTTTGCCGCTCTCACTATCGCTTACCGACAGGCCCACCCGCTCGCCGCCAGAACTCGCAAGAAGCAGCCCATCCAGATCGGTGTAGTCGAGACCATCACCATATGCCGAAATGGCGATGGGCGGACGCGCACGATCGCGACCGAATTCAGGCCCGGTCCACCGCACACGAACGCAGTGGGCTGTCATTTCATCCAGCCTGACATCGATGTCGGTCACGCCGTTTTTGAGGCTGAAATCAATAGTGTCGCAAGACGGCTTACTGAACAAAGATTCAATGTGATAGCGCGTCGCAAAGCCTTCCGGCAGAGGCTCGCCGGGTGCCTCACGCTGGAACCGTGCAGGCATGGCGAGGATATCGGTAAGCGACGTCACGTATGCCCCGGCCAAACCGCGCTCAGCGACAAACGGAGTCTGCCCGCGCCAGGCCCCCGGTTTATTGCCGGATTTCTTGATGCCTTCATCAAGCCAACCGATCCATGCAGTGACCGTCGGATAGCCGTCTCCCGCCTTCGGCCATTTGCGCTCGAATACCGCCTTCATTGCAGCTGGGCCACCATTGGCCGCTACGGCGTTCAACATGCCAGACATGGCGGTACGCGATGCGCCGGCAGTGAAGGAATCATCGATATCGAGACCAGCCCAGCGAGCCTGCCACGAACCGCCAATGCCAAGTAGTTTTACGGCGTTAGCGCCTTGCTCGCCGCCGACATAAGCCCGGTCGTACTGCCGGGCATAATGCAGGAAGCCAAGCCGGGCCTGACCGTCCTTATAATTCACATCCACCATGCCGTCGGTCGCAAAAGCAGTTAGCGAAACCACACCACTCGCCATGATGGCACGTCCGACAGGATCGGTGTGCCCGGCAGGAACATCGAAGTCCACAATATTGTCGGGCATATTTTGACCATTGATTGCCATGCGGGACATGGCCTGACCGGCCACCGCACTAGCAGAAAACGTGATAGGATCGTTGTAGGAATTGGTCTTGTCTTTCGGCGGCTCGTGTCGCGAAGTCAGATTTCGAACCCAGTCGACATCAGCGACGGGCACGGTTGCAACCATGGCAATTTCATCGGGCGGGACGATAAAGCCGAAGCTGAGAATTATCGCAGAAAATGGCCCGTCCGCTGATGGCGAAATGGGTTGGATCGGAATAGACGCGCTGTTCAATTTTTCTCCGGACAAGAAGCCGCCTGTGGCAAGGCGGGAAGCGGCCTCGTTCAGAGCGCTCTCGAACACGGCCCAGGCCTCCTCGTCGACTGGATTATAGTCCAGCAATCCAAGATCAGCCTCGTCGTATCCCTCGCGTACCTTGAAATTGGGAACGCGTTCGTCTTGACGCCAGGCTTCATACACTTTTGTCGGCTCAGGATCGGCGATCGCAGGAAGGCTGATGCCGAGCAAGAAAATGCATACTGTCGCTAAGCGTATCGAAAACGGGTTCAAGGTGGCTCTCCTGCAGCGTCGATGGGCGAACATGTCACCCAATTGAATTAACGCAAAGCGCCATCATTATCCGCCCATTCCCCGGACAATATTTGGGGAGGCTTTCAAGCGAACACTATCCGGTCTCCGCACTCGATCGCTGTTGCAGGGCGATCGCGAACATCCTTGGCGGGTTTCATCGCAGCACTGCGTATTAGGGTTATAGAGCCGTCGGCTTTCGCGGGCATGGACGATAATGTCCTGCGCGATTGAGACACGGCCCTACGGTGAGGTTTGGATTCCCGCACCAAAATTCGTCTCAAAAAGGAGAAGACGCCCTTGTCTCTTAAACTGAAAGTGCTCGCTGCGGCCTTTGCCCTTTCGTCCTGCTTCAGCGCGACCGCTGCGCCGCGCACCTATATCGCGCCAGCCGCAGAACGCGATGCCACACGCGCGATCGCGAGCGCCTACAGAGCCTTGTCAGCGAAGATCCCACTGGAACTTTATGATGTTGATGGCTTGGCAGAGAGCCTGGATTATGACGTTGCAGCGGCAGCAGATTTCGTTCGGGATAATATTGCTTACGATCCGTATCTCGGCGTGATGCGGGGTCCTGAAGGCACGATTTCAGCGTCGGCGGGCTCGAGCTGGGACCAGGCCGTTCTTCTGGCTGCCCTTATCAACAGCATGGCGGGCGAGGCCATGATCGTTAAGGGCACACTTGAAAAGAAAGATGCAGAACGCCTTTTAATTGGAAGTTTCAGCAAACGGATACCTCTTTCATCCGGAATCTCGGTTGATGATGTTACAGATATGTTCAAGGAGTTTGTGCCCATCGATCGCTTGTCATCGGTGACCGCCGAGGCACTCGAACTTGAGGACCACGTCGATCAAAATGTGGCGCTTGCAGAAAAAGACGTGTCTGAGCTCGCAAAACGAATTTCCACGAGCCTCAAAGCGTCCGGTGTTTCAATCGCGAAGACTGATAAAGTCCTGACAAGCAAGCTGCTCGATCAGGTGGCGGAAGAATATGTATGGGTTCGCTACCGCGACACCCCCAACGACCCGTGGATCGACGCGCACCCTGCTTTTCAGGGGGCTGCGGCACCGAAAGTTGAGCCAGAGACGTTTTTCTCCGGAACTGTGCCAGAAGACAGGCTTCACAAGATTGAATTCCGGCTCGAAATGGAGCGCAAGACCGGTGACAAATTTGACCGCGTCAGCATCATGTCGCCATACGTTCGCCCCGCTGCCAACCTTGCCTTGACCCAGATCACTATCGGCATCGCCCCGAACACGATCCGTGATGACGGCGAGGCCGGCTACTTTGTCCCGATCGTGAACCAGAAGCCCGCCGAACGCGCGCAGGCATTTACGCTGCAGGGACTGACCGCGCCGGCCGAGGATGTCGTCGCGGGTCCTGAGATCTTTGCGACGGTCGGGTCGAAATACGCCGGGGCATTGGGCGCGTTGAACGAGACGAATGGCAAGACTGATAGCGCCCCCCGACTGAGCGGTGTCATCCTGACCGTGGTCCACATATCGCCAGGCGGGAAATCCACCAGCGTGGAGCGCCGTCTGACGGATTTCCGACAGAAGTTGCCCGAAAAACCGAGCCGGCTGGTTAGCTTTCAAGGCATAGTCGATGTGAATGTAGGGCCCGAAAATGGCGCGCGCGCCATGAAGGATGCGCTGGAATCCGCAGCAAATTTCGCCAGGGTCGCACCCTATTACAGGGCGATTTTTGACGGGACGATGACGACTGAAGAAGCGATTTCCCATCCCGCGTTTGCACCTGATCAAATACGGCCTGCTTGGTCGGAAATGCTCTCCGCCGGCAACGCATTCAACCAGGATGCTAGCGAGCAAACAAAACTCGTTCGAATCGGCCCCATGGTATCGATGAGACGCATGCATAATACTCGCAGCGCTAAAGGCATTGTGCGCCAAACGGTGGACATCCTCACTGATCAGACCCGTTCTATCACTTATGCTGCTGGTGCTGTATCGGTGAGTCCCTCCGACAACTATGAACAAGGCATACGCGCAACGCTTGCGGAGCATGCTCTCGGCGCAGGTTCGGCGTCCACCGACTGGAGGCGACTCGGAACGAGTTCGGTCCTAACCGACCGCGCTTCGGTCGCTACGTGGAGCGACCGAGCGGGCGCGAGCCCCTTGGTGCGCGATCGGCTGAACGCCGATCTCGATAACGGCACGATAGTCGTGATGCTTGACCGCTCTGATGATCCCGTCTGGTGGCGCATCGACGTTGCGACTGGTCAAACACTGGGCATGGGGGCGCACGGAGGAGAAGTCACCGTAGAATACGGGGTTGTTTCAGCCGTATTTGCATTGGCAGGATTCGTAATCAGCGCCTTGGACTGTAACGACATCTATCGAAATAATGAAGCGATGCGAAAATGTTGCGTTGTAGGGAACGCTCTGGTTTCTGCAGGCTCGGCTGGGTTATTGGCGCCGGTTACCGGCCTCGTGAAACCTGTGGCTGCCGGTTTGGAAGCGGCGGCGGGCTACATATTTTTCCAACTGACCTTTGAGGTTGTCACCCTTCCAATTTCCGGAATGACGAGCAAACGAATCGACTCCGTGTGCAGAGGTATGTGGGAGTAAGTGGGCATGTCGCAAAGCCACAACGGAAAGCCGCATACACCCGGGCGGTCGAGTCGGCACGTGGCTCCGACGCTCGTAATTGCGACCTTGTCTTTTGTCTTCACCTGCTGCGTAGCATGGAGCCAGCTCCCCGACCTGTCCAAGCTCGGCGGAACATCAGAAGTTCCAGCCCTCAAGAGCACGCCGCTCGAATTTGTGGACGGGCTGGCCGAAGCCAAACTCACGCTCGTTGAGAGCACAGTCTATAGCTTTGACGTCATGGATACCGACGACATCTACAAGATTTCCGCTGAGGCCGCCGAGCCCGTAAGCATCGTTCTGGAAGCCAACACGATCGAGCTTAATGAGCGCAATCAGCCGACCGCCCGCTCACAACTGCTGAGTGATTCCGCGCGCGGGTTTGGCGACCGGACGGCAAGATTGCCCGCCACGACCTTCCAGCCCGGTCGCATCTATCTGGGGCTCGCGCCACTCAACCCCGTGGACGTCACGCTCAGGGTCGAGCGGATTGTACCGGTGCAATCTCCCGCTTCGCTTCCCAATGCCCCAGGCAAGGCCCTCCCCGTCGGAAATGATGTGAGCGGGCCAGCAAATGGTGAGATGCATTGTATGGTGCCGGCCCTTCTCTCGGCCAACAAAGTTGTCGACCTGGCCCTTGTCAGCTCACCAACAAGTTCGGTTGAAATGCTCGTATACGCGGCCAAGGCTAATCGCGCCGAGGCGCGATCCGGAAAAGGCTCTCTGGCGATCTCGGGCATTCGGCTGAAAGACAGCGCCGTTTGCGTCAAATCTCGGGACGGTGAGGAAACAGGCAGCTGGCGTCTCGTGGCAGAGCCCAGCCAGTATGCCGACGGGCCGATCGAACCCAATTCAGACCTCAATTATTCTACCGAGCCAAGCCTGTCGATCGGACAGACTTATACAATGCCACTTGACGCCAGGGACGAAGATAGATTCAGCCTAGCAAATCTCGCGGGGGTTGGCGCGGCGAGCGTACACGTTATCAGCGCCGTAAAAATGAGACTCTGCTTGAGAGAGACAAGCAAGGTCATCGAATGCCTTGACGGCAGGGATATTCGTTTTTCGCCATTCCGAATAAGCAAAGACACTGTCTTGACCATCGTGAATTATTCAGATTTCGGCGGACTTTACGACTTAAGCCTTGAGCGCTTGCAGGCAGACCCGCGGGACACAGTTTTCGAACCCAACGCCTCGGCTCAATTCGTTCCGCTGATTGATGGGCCGTTCCGAATTCAAGGGACTCTTTCCGCAAATGACGACACCGATACGATCGGGTTTGATGCGGGTGATACCGGCCAACTCTGGCGCATCATGGTGCTCGGCGAATCTGTCGGACAAATTGAATTGAGCAATGTCAGGGGAAAGATTGCCGATATCCGCAGGCACGGCGGAAATTCACGCCGCCTGGTTACGCCGGACGTCTATCTCGAACCGGGGCCGGTCTATATCAGCATCTACGGCACGGCGGGCGACTACAAGGTCATTGCCAAGCCGCTGGGCCGCCCACGAACCGATTCCGAGCGCGAACCGAATGAATACGTGCCCCGCCGTCTTTCCCTCGGCCAACCGATTATCGGCGATTCCCAAGAGGGCGATGATGATCGCTTCTCCATGTATTTGCCACGCAATGCACTGGTGGAAATGTCGATTGATGTGCCACCCGGATCTGAATATTACACGACGTTTTCAGTAGCGTCGGAAGACGCGTCCACCAGCCTCGATCGCCAAATCATCACGCCTGGCGGTTGGAAAAGGACGGTTTCAATTCCAGCTGGCGAACACGAACTGAGATTCAGCCCACGCACGGGAAGTCCCGCGGAATACAAACTGTCGGCCCGCTATGCCAACCCCTTCCCTGTCACCACTTCGTCTGCACTGAAGCTGGCAGTGACCCGCGTCGCCGAAGTAAGCGCCTATTCCGTCTTCAGGCAACGGGCGACTGCGGTTCTGAACATCACCAACACGTCTCAGGAACCAGTCTCCGGCACGCTCGACTTCTGGTTCGCCCGTTCCGGTATCGAAGTCATCCCCTACAGCGTGTCGCTCGCTGCCGGTGAAACCACCACGAAATTTGTCAGCTTCCTGCTTCCAGATGATCTCTACGATGGCGACCTTCCCTTTTTTGTTGCTGTCCGCACGAACAAGGGCGCGATCATCGCCAGCACCGGCCACCATCTGAAAGTGGACTCCCGTACGGCGCCGGTCGGCGCATTGCCCGCGCGCCGGGTTCCACCGGACCTGGCTGGCGGCATCAATGTGGCGCGGACGAGCCTGGGCGCGAAATGGCTGGAAAGTGACGGCATCGGCGTTGGTGAAGATGGCGACTACGCCCGCCACAATCCCGCAGGCGCACGTAATCTTCCGAATTTGATCGACGGATATATTACTCAGGGAACCGATCATGAGGGATTCCTCTCTAATGGCGTCAAGCACATCCTGAGCCCGATACTCGACCTGCCCGGCGACAAGCCGATCCCGGTTGCCGGAATCGGGATCAATACACGTCTGGATGCGCCTCAAGGCATTCTGGGGTTTGCAATAGATGTCTCAAGCGACGGAAAGAAATGGCGCGAGGTCTTGGTCGGCACCCACGAGGAATGGGGCCAGACAGCATATTATGAGTTCCCGGGTGGCCCAATTGACGCCCTGAAGATCAGATTGCGCGCCACCAATCGGCGTGGTGGAGACAGCAGCCGGGTGTCGCTCAGTGGGTTAGAGGTGATCGCTCAGCCAGGCTATTCCGGTCTCAAGAACCTGAATATTGCCGACAAGGACCTCGGCGCGGTTGTATCAGGCAACCGCAACATGCAAGCCAACCGGCATCTCCAGATTGACGCGTCCGAAGCCAACGTCACGAGATTCCCGGGTCGGGTGGAAAGCCCCACAGACTTCAACAATGCGATCACGTTCCGCAACCAGTTGGAAGCCGACATCGAAGCCGTAGAGGCGGTATATCCGTCGAGCTTCCCCGACAATAGGTGGCCATTTGCAAGTGCGGCCATTGTCTATGCGTCGGCCTATGGTCCCATAGGCCCATTTCATGAAATCGGACGATTTGACTTGCCGGCGCAACCACAGCCCAACCAGACCGTCCGGTACGACCTACCTGAATGGTCTTCTGCGCGCGCCGTGAAAATTGAATACGAGCACCCTGAAGGCGGCTACTTCCTCGCTCCGATGATCATGAAGCTCATTGAACGGCCTGAGGATGATACCTACCGGTCCGTTCTTGGTACATGGGGCGAATTCGCGACAGCCAAAGGCGCGGCCAAGCAAGACCCACTCGATTTCGCTGCGATGAAGCACGCACTCGTCTCTGTCCGCGAATGGCTGGATTCCTTTGTTGGTGCTTTCTTCGGCATCGAGCGTAAGAGTACGGCGTCCGCATTAGGCGGTGAACCAGTCCATAGCGCGCTAATTCCAGGTTCGCCCTTCTCGCCAGGCTCTGTCGAATTTGGCGTACGTACCGAAACTTGGCGCGTACCGGCGGAAGGCCAGACAAACAGGCTCAAGATCACAACACGCGGCAGTGCCGGCTTTGATCCGGCAATCTCCGCGCGCAACGCTTCGGGAGACAAGTTAGAGCCTGTCGAAATCATCCGCTCGCAACTGCGCCCCGAAGTCACCTATACCTTTGATGTCGACCCGGGCAGTTATCTTGATGTCGAAGTATCCGAACCCCAGCGTTCCGTGGTGTTCCTGATCGATCAAAGCGCGTCCATAGCGAGTCAAATCCCTCAAATTCGACGCGCAATTGTCGATTTCGCCGATGACATGGTGGTCGGGCGCGACGCCGTCCAATTCAAGTCGTTCGGAGGCGACTGGGCGCGCGATGACTGGATCACCGATCCCGAAGCGCTGCGACCGCTATTGGCGAACTATAAGGGCGGGAGCAATAGTGCCGCCGAATCGTCCCTGTTCGATGCAGCCAAACTCCTGACGGATCGGGACGGGGCGCGCGCAATCGTGGTTATTACCGATGGCGATGTCGATACGAAGCAGGGTCTTGTCGAAGCGCTACATGAGGCCCGGGCCAGGGTCTTTGTCATCAAGGCACCTTCGAATTCCACTTTTCAGGATCCATCCGTTTCACAGCCACTCGCACTGCTCTGGGCAGGCCAAACTGGCGGCGAAGTATCACTCGTGCTGCAAAGCGAGGATATATCAGTCGCCTATGCACGGGTCGCCGCGCGACTACTCGGTCCCAAGCCCTATTCCGTGAGCGCTCAGGCTGAGGCGGTCGTTCTGGAACCCGGCTTCCTTCAGGTCGATGCTGGGACCAGCCAACTCCCCGGGGAGACGGTCGACAGCCAACTCATCATTCTGGACGCGTCTGGCAGCATGCTGAAACGGCTGGGTGACAAACGCCGAATCGACATCGCCAAGGCAGCGCTGAACGACTATCTCAGTTCGCAATTCGCGCGCAGCCAGGCAGGGGAAAAGCTGGAAACCGGATTGCGTATTTTTGGCGGCAAGCCAAATTCGTGTGACACGGACCTTGTCCAACCGGTGTCTGCATTCAACAACGCCGCACTGATGTCCGCAGTCAGTTCCGTTCGCCCTCAGAATAACGCGAAGACCCCGATCGGAGCCGCCTTGCTTGCGGCCGCGAAAGATTTCGAGAAAACGTCGTCTTCAGCTTCCATCCTCCTGATCACCGACGGAGAAGAAACGTGTGGGGGCAACCCCGCCCTTGCGATCCAGCACCTCCGGAATCTCGGAATCGGTGCACGCATCGACGTTGTCAGCTACGCGCTCGAACCGGAAATCGACAGGAGCCCATTTGAATCCTGGGCGAAGGCTGGTGGCGGAATCTATGTCGATGCGGCGACCGGCGAAGATCTTCAGGCTGCTCTTGTGAAGACGTCGCGAGCGCGTTTCAGCGTCTTCAAAAACGACGAAATTGTTGCAACGGGCACGTCCGGAGAAAGCGCAATTGAACTCGAAGCAGGCACTTATGATCTGCAATTCGAAGGCCTCGAGAGTCAGAGATTTTCCATCACGCCTTCAAAAACAACCCGGATAGTCAGAAACTGAATCAGTGGGGATGTCCCGTTTGCCAAGGCGGTACGCCGCCTTGGTGGTGGTGAAAACTTTGCGACCAATGCAAAGCTCGACGCGTCGCGATCAAATCCCGGGATTTACTTGTAGAAATCGCAAAGCGTGTTGACCACGGCGCTGCCGATGCCGCCGCTGCAGCGGTAATAGATCGTCTGGGCGTCGCGCCGCGACTCGACCAGTCCAGCGGCGCGCAGTTTGGAAAGATGCTGAGACACGGCCGATGACGATTGATTAGTCAGTTCCGCCAACCGCGTAACCGACATCTCGTTCTCATTCAGCGCGCAAAGGATCTTCAGGCGCGTATCGCTGGCCATCGCCTTCAACACATCGGCAGCTTCAGCAACGCGTTCTGACACGAGCAGGAAGGCTTCAGGACTGGCGGGCTTCGGCTTTGCCATCATGTCACAGCTTCCGTCAGGGGCGTTATATCGGATGTGCTGGAGGGATTTGGCATCGGTGGTGTCCAATCAGGTCCGCGCAGTGCGATATAGATCGCGGGTATGACCAGAACAGTCAGCGCCGTAGATGATGCCAGACCGAACAGCAGTGAAATCGCGAGCCCCTGGAAGATCGGATCCGACAGGATGACGGAGGCGCCGATCATCGCAGCGAGCGCCGTCAACAGGATGGGTTTGAACCGGATCGCGCCCGCATCGAGCAAGACATCCTTCAGCGGCGTGTCGGCATCCGTCCTGTGCCGGACAAAATCGACCAGCAGGATCGAATTGCGCACGATGATGCCCGCGAGTGCAATGAACCCAATCATCGACGTCGCGGTAAAGGCGGCGCCGAATATCCAGTGGCCGATCATGATGCCAATCAGCGTCAGCGGCACCGGTGTCAGGATGATCAGCGGGACACGGAACGTGCCGAATTGCGCGACGACCAGAATATAAATGCCGATCAGGGCCACGCCAAAGGCCAGCCCCATGTCGCGGAACGTGACATAGGTGATTTCCCATTCGCCGTCCCACAGCAACGTCGGGCGCGTCTCATCCTCGGGTTGGCCATACATGCGGATGGCGGGTTCGATAAGACCGGCACCCGCCCAATCAAAGGCTTTGATACGGTCCTGAATCTCGAACATGCCATAGATCGGCGCTTCGTACCGCCCGGCAAGTTCGCCCATCACCATGTCCGTGAAATGGCCGTCGCGCCGGAACACAACAGGCGAGCCTTCCTCTTCCGACACATTGACAAGTGCGCCGAGTTCCACCGGCAGGGCACCGGCATCTGCCAGTCGGCGCGGGACGGGAATGGACGCCGTTTCCTGTGACCAGATGCGTTCGGATTTCGGCAGGCGGATCCGGATGTCGAGCGGGTTGCGCCCCTCGCTGCGCGGGCTAACGCCCACAGTCTGGCCGGCAAAGGCCAGCGCAATCGTATCGAGAATATCCTGCTGCATCACACCATAGTCGGCTGCCTGCGGCTCATCGATCGCGATTGTCAGGCGTGGCTGCGGATCGCCGATGGAATCATCGACGTCGACAATGAAGTCAGTCTCTTCGAACAGTTTCCGTACGACGCCAGCCGTCTGGCGGCGGACTTCAGGCGTCGGGCCATAGATCTCAGCCATCAATGTCGCAATCACCGGCGGCCCGGGCGGCACTTCGACCACCTTTGCGCTTCCGCCCGGTGGCAACGCCAAGGCGCCCAGCCGATCACGCATATCGAGCGCAATCTCATGGCTCGCGCGCTTGCGCTCCGATTTTTCCGAAAGGTTTACTTGCAGGTCACCGAGTTCGGGCGCGTTGCGCAAGAAGTAGTGCCGCACAAGCCCGTTGAAATTGAACGGTGCGGCGGTGCCCGCATAGGCCTGTATCGTTTCGACCTCCGGGACATCGCGGATGAGGTCCGCCATCGCAAACAGTGCCCGCTCCGTATCTTCGACCGATGCCCCCTCCGGCAGGTCCAGAACGACCTGGATTTCGGACTTGTTGTCGAACGGCAGCAGTTTCACCGAAACCGCCTTGGTCGCGAACAAGCTGACCGACAGGAGCGTTGCCACGCCGACGGTGATGAGGAAAATCCAGGAATTACGCCGCGACGCAACAATCGGGCCGGCCACGCGCCGGTAAAATCGCCCGATCCGGTTGTCCGCACCGTCATGCCCGCCAGCATGAGCCGCAACCTTCACGCCGCCTGCAATACGCATCAGCAACCAGGGGGCGATGCCAACGGCGACAAAGAACGAAAACAGCATGGCTGCGGACGCGTTCGCTGGAATGGGCGCCATATACGGACCCATCAGGCCCGATACGAACATCATCGCCAGCAGCGCGGCGATCACCGTCAGTGTCGCAATCACAGTCGGGTTGCCCACTTCCGACACCGCATTGATCGCGGCCTCGACCTTGGTGCGTCCATCATTCATCGCCCAGTGTCGGGCTATGTTCTCGATCATGACGATGGCATCATCGACGAGGATACCAATCGAGAATATCAGGGCAAACAGGCTGACCCGGTTGATCGTGTACCCCATCATCATTGACGCAAATAGCGTCAGCAATATCGTCGTCGGGATGACGATCAGGGTCACCAGTGCCTCGCGCCAGCCAATTGCGAATGCGATCAGGATCACAATCGACACGGTGGCCAAGCCGAGATGATAGAGCAGTTCATTAGCCTTGTGGTTGGCCGTCTCGCCATAATCGCGCGTCACCTCGAGGCGTACGCCTTCCGGGATCAGATCGCCTTCGAGATGTTCCGCCCGTGCGAGGATCGCTTCGGCGACCTTCACTGCATTCGCGCCGGGCCGTTTGGCCAGCGCCACGGTCACCGCAGGTGCCGCGCGGAAGCCGTCGCCGTCTTCGTTTCGGTCCAGCGTCCAGACGCGCGATTCCGTTTCGGCACCTGTCACCCGAATGGTCGCAACATCCGACAGATAGACTGTGCGCCCATCAGCGCCGCGCAGCTCCAGCCGTTCCAGTTCGCTCAAGGCGTTGACCCGGTCTCCAGCCTGGACAAGCAAGGATTCCCCGTCCCGGCGCGCAATACCGACGGGACTGACATTGGATGCCTGACTAACCGTCTCGACCAATGTCTGCAACGGGACGCCATAGGCTGCCAGCGCATGGATGTCCGGCTCAACCCGCATCTCCAGCGCCCGTCCGCCAACAACGCTCGTCAATCCGACATCATCGACCTTGATCAATTCCTTCTGCAGCTCTTCTGCCAGCATCCGCAAGGATGTGTCGTTCCACACATCTCCTGTCCACGGCTCAGGCGACAGCGTCAGCGTGACGATCGGCACATCATTGATTCCGCGCCCGACGACGTGCGGCATTGGCACGCCGGTCGGAATCCGGTCCAGGTTCGCCCTGATCTTCTCGTGCACACGCAGGATGGCGTCGTCGGCATCGGTGCCGACAATAAACCGCGCGGTGACCAAGGCTCCGTCATCCCGGCTCTGCGAATAGACGTGTTCGACGTCCGGAATCGCCTTGATTATTTCCTCAAGCGGCTCGGTCACCTGTTCGACCACATCGGGTGCGCGCAGCCCTGGGGCGGAAATGATCATGTCGACCATAGGCACTGATATCTGAGGTTCTTCTTCGCGTGGAATGGTCATCAGCGCGATCAGGCCCACGGCCAGGGCTGTCAGCAAGAACAGCGGCGTCAGCGGCGAGCGGATCGTTGCGCGCGTAATCGAGCCGGAAAGGTCGGGTCTCATGGGCGCCTACTCCGGCTTTTCGATCTGGTCGCCACTTTTCAATCCGGACAGGACTTCATATTGGCCGGCATCATTGGGCAACGGCGCTGACAGGGCCACAGGCGCATCGACAAACCGGTCGCCGACTTTCACGCGGATGAAATCCACGCCGTAGCGTGTCGATACGAAATCTGCAGGCACCAGCATGGCCCGGCGCTCGCCCACCGGGGCAAGCACGTCCACGCGTTCGCCGACCAAAGCCTCCAGTCCGCCCTGCACTGTCGCATCGGCAATCACGGCGCCATCGCGAAGTTCGGGATAGACCTTGATGATCGTCGCGGTTCGTACTTCGCCGCCGCGCGTCGGCAGGCGAAGTGCAACAGTCTCGCCTTCCGCCATTTCAGCCACGTGGCGCTCAGGCAGCGAGAGGCGGACAACGCCTTCAAGTGTCGCGAAACTCGCAATGACGTCACCTGTCGAAACGACCGACCCGACCACGACCTTCACCGAAGTGACTTTCGCATCGACCGGCGCAAGAATGCGTCCTTCGGCTTTCTGGGCAGCAAGCGCCCGGCGCTGGGCTTGGGACGACGCAAGGCTGCGCCTCAGCACATCCAGTGCGGTCTGCTCGCTCTCAAGACGCGCTTTCGGGTAGAAACCCTGTTTTGCCAGGGCTTCTGCCCGGGCGATATCATCTTCGCTCTGCTTTACCTGGGATTTCATACCGGCAATCCCCGAATCCAGCGCCGCCAATTGAGGATCCAGCGTGGCATCAGTGACAAGAGCCACCAAATCCCCTGCCTTCACCACACTCCCCTCGTCGATCAGCAGCTTGCTGACAACGCCTTGCAGGCGCGAGCGGGCGGTCGCCGTGTCACCGGCTTCGACGCGGGCGACGACGGGCCGGTAATCTACGATCACGGACTCTTCCACCGTCATGACCTGGGCCGAGGCCTGAACCGAGAATGCGATACTCGCGACCGTCACACGCAGAAGGTAGAACATGCTAGTAATGACCATGATCGACCACTTGCCCTGTTGCCGGGTCTATCTGGGTACACGGCAGTCCCAGCTGTTTCCATGCTGCGATTCCACCCGCCATGTGGGCAGCCTCCGCGCCAGTCGCAGCCACGAACGCGTCCAGCGCTTTGCGCGAACGTATGCCCGACCCGCACTGGAACACGACCTGGCGCGCGCCATCTGTCGGCAGCCCCTTCGGCTCGAATGTGGACAGTGGCATCAGTAAGGCACCATGGATTCGCTGGTTCGCAAATTCCGCCGGCTCACGGACGTCCACCAAAAGGATGCGACCCGCCTTCAGGCCGTCGCATATGGCGTTTGGCGCAAGATCTTTTGCGTCACTCATGTTTGCCCCTTTTCCTGACATGATTTCGCGCAAGCTGCGCAACATTGGGAAGGATAGTGTCATCGTTATCTGGCCCCTATCCGTATTATTGCGTATTTTATGATCTTCTAAACTAAGAGACCTTTGCTGCAAGATAAAGGAGACGTCAATGGCAAGAGTGGTTGTTCTCGGCGCGGGTCTGGGTGGCGTCATCGCCGCCTACAATATCCGCAAGGAAGTCCCCAAGCAGGACGAAGTCATCGTTATTAACGAGAACAGCTTCTACCAGTTCGTTCCGTCCAATCCTTGGGTCCTCGTCGGCTGGCGGGAGCGCGAAGACATTCTGGTCGACTTGGCGAAGCCGATGAAGAAGCGCCACGTCCAGCTTATTGTTGGTGAAGCAAAAAAGGTCGATCCGGAAGCTAGGGCGGTTCTGATGTCAGATGGGTCCAGCGTCCCCTACGACTATCTCGTCATCGCCACCGGCCCTGAACTGGCATTCGACGATATTGAGGGCTTTGGCCCCGGGGTCGGCTTCACCCAGTCCGTCTGCCATATTGACCACGCCCAGTCCGGTCACGCCGCGTTTGAGGCGCTTTGTGATGAACCTGGCCCAGTGATCGTCGGTGCCGTGCAGGGCGCGTCGTGCTTCGGGCCGGCCTATGAAACGGCGATGATCATCGAAACCGAACTGCGTAAGCGCAAGATTCGCGACCGGGTGCCGATGACGTTCGTGACGTCCGAACCCTATATCGGTCACTTGGGTCTCGACGGTGTCGGCGACACGAAAGGCCTGCTCGAAAGCGAGATGCGTGACCGCCACATCAAGTGGATCACCAATGCGCGGGTCAAGAAAATTGAAGCCACCCGCATGCTGGTTGAAGAGCTCAATGAAGACGGTAGCGTGAAGACCGAGCACGACCTGCCGATGAAATTCTCGATGATGCTTCCGGCCTTTCGCGGCGTTGCGGCCGTAAGAGACATTGAAGGCCTCGTGAACCCCAAGGGCTTCATCATCACCGACAAACACCAGCGTAACCCGAAATACCCGGAAATTTTCGGCATAGGTGTCTGCATTGCCATACCGCCCGTCGGGAAGACAGCTGTACCCGTCGGTGTGCCGAAGACCGGGTTCATGATTGAGTCGATGGTGAACGCTGTTGCGGAAAACCTTGGGGCCCTGCGCAAAGGCAAGGAGCCAACCCATGAAGCGACGTGGAACGCCATATGTATTGCTGATTTCGGCGATGGCGGCGTGGCCTTCATTGCCCAACCGCAGATTCCGCCGCGCAACGTCAACTGGTCTGCGTCGGGCGGCTGGGTCCACACCGCCAAGGTCGCGTTCGAGAAGTATTTCCTGCGCAAGGTTCGCACGGGACACGCCGAAACATTCTATGAAAACGTGGCGCTCAGCCTGTTGAAGACCCACAAGATCAAACACTGAAAGCCTGGTACGATGACAACCTCCCTTGATCCGTCCACGACCCTTGTCTGCCACCAGTGCGGCACCCTGAACCGCGCGCCGCGTGGACGGCCACTATCCGCTGGAAAATGCGGAAGATGCGCAGCATCGCTCGCAACGCCTCACCCGGTTGAAATTGATGGTGCAAGGCTCGCGCGCCTGCAAGCCCATGACACGGGCGCCTTCATTGTCGATGTCTGGGCGCCTTGGTGCGGGCCCTGCAAAATGATGGCACCTGCTTATGATCAGGCGGCGAGCGCCTTTGCTGACCGCGTCCGCCTGTTCAAGCTGAACTCGGACGACAATCAGCCCGCCGCCGCAAGCCTTGGGATACGCGGCGTGCCGACGTTGATCGCCTATCATGACGGCCGTCAGGCTGCTCATCAATCCGGCGCGCAAACAGGACCTGGTCTCACCCGCTGGATCGAGGCCGCCCTGTCGACCGCCTAAACACAATTCAAGTAATCAAGAAGGATAGTTCTTATGAATATTGATCGCGCTGTTTTTGCCTTCGCCGGCATCGTCATCCTCGCCGGACTCGGTCTTGGCTATTGGGTTTCGCCATGGTGGTTCCTGCTGGTCGCTTTCGCAGGCCTCAACTTGTTCCAGGCATCATTCACGGGATTTTGCCCGGCGGCTCTCGTCTTCAAGGCGGTTGGACTGAAGTCCGGATGCGCCTTCAAGTAAGCTGAAGGCAGCCCTCTCGGGGCGGCCAAAGCGCAGTCAGGCTGATTGCGACGCGCCGCAGGCTTGGCGCGTCGAGCGCCGTTTTGACGCCCTGACCAAGCAAATTGGTCGCTTTGTGAGCAGGCATTTCGGAGTTTGCTGAAAACGCATTCAACGGTTGCCACGTCGTCCGCAACAGCATGGCGACCCTTGCAAGTGCTCACAAAGTGGTGCGTTCTGTATTCATGGGCGAAAAACCTGATTTCTTTGACGAAATGCGTCATCCGGACGGATCCGCACGTCAACCCTATGCTCAATACTGCGAGTGGCTGAACTCGGTTAAAACCAGCGACCTCCACAAGAAGTCCCGCGAAGCCGAGAAGTTTTTTCGGCGAACGGGCATCACTTTCAACGTCTATGGCGGCAAGGAAGCCGACGAACGGCTCATCCCGTTCGACCTTGTCCCCCGCATCATAGATGGCAAGGAATGGCGCCTTCTGGCGCGCGGCATCGAACAGCGCGTGAAAGCGATCAACGCCTTTCTCCATGACATCTATCACCGTCAGGAAATCCTCAAGGCTGGACGCATCCCTGAACACCTGATTTCGCAAAACGCCGCCTTCCTGCCCCAGATGATCGGTGTCACGCCTCCCGGAGGCGTCTACACCCACATCGTCGGCACCGATCTGGTGCGTACAGGCGCAGACGATTTTTTCGTCCTCGAAGACAATGCCCGAACGCCGTCCGGCGTGTCGTACATGCTCGAAAATCGCGAGACCATGCTGAAGATGTTCCCGGAACTCTTCTCGCGCATCAAGGTCCAGCCGGTCGGAAACTATCCGACACAGCTTCGCCGCTCGCTCAGCAAGTGCGCACCGACCAAGTGTTCCGGTCGCCCAACGGTCGCGGTACTCACACCCGGGCTGCACAATTCAGCCTATTTCGAACACGCTTTCCTGGCAGACCAGATGGGCGCGGAACTCGTCGAAGGTCACGATCTGCGCGTTGTCGATGGCCGCGTTTCGATGCGGACGACGCAAGGCTACCAGCCAGTCGACGTGCTCTACCGCCGCATCGATGACGACTATATCGATCCGCTGAATTTCAATCGCGACTCCCTGCTCGGCGTACCCGGCATCATGGATGTCTACCGATCAGGCGGCATCACCCTCGCCAACGCGCCCGGCACAGGGATTGCCGACGACAAGGCGATCTATTCCTACATGCCGGAAATCGTCGAGTTCTACACAGGCCAAGCGGCGATTCTGAAGAACGTCCCGACACATCGCTGCTCCGAACCGGACACGCTCAAATACGTGCTCGAGCATCTCGACGAACTCGTCGTCAAGGAAGTGCACGGCTCCGGCGGCTATGGCATGCTGGTGGGCCCTGCCGCGAGCAAGCGCGAATTGGCCGCCTTCCGTGCCAAGCTTGAGGCGAACCCGTCCAATTATATTGCCCAACCGACACTCGCTCTTTCGACAGTCCCCGTCCTGACCCGCGCGGGCCTTGCGCCGCGCCACGTCGACCTCCGGCCATACGTGCTCGTCTCGCCTGACAGTATCGACATCACGCCGGGCGGCCTGACGCGCGTCGCCATGAAGGCCGGTTCGCTCGTGGTCAATTCCAGCCAGGGCGGCGGGACCAAGGACACTTGGGTGCTGGAGGAATGACCCGATGCTAGGCAAGACCGCAGGCGGACTATTCTGGCTATCGCGTTTTCTCGAGCGCAGCGAAAACACCGCGCGCCTCGTCGAAGCGGGCTTTCGCATGGCGCTGACGCGGGCGGCGTCAGGCGAAGACGAATGGGCGTCGGTCCTCACCACCGTCGGGTGCCGCGATGCCTATCTCGCCAGGCACGAAACCGTCACGCCGAACAATGCGGTCGATTACCTGCTGCGTGACAAGACCAACCCGATGAGCGTCTACTCGGTCATGCAGATGGCGCGCGACAATGCCCGGGCCACACGCACGGCGCTGACGCGGGAAGTCTGGGAAGCCGTCAATGATGGCTGGATGCTGTCGCAGGACATGCTGAAGCGGCCAGTGTCCCAAAGCGAACTTCCAGCTGTGCTGTCCAGCATCCGCCAGCAAAGCGCGCTCGTGCGCGGCGCACTGCAGGGTACGATGCTTCGTAATGACATTTTCAGTTTCTCCCGGATCGGGGCGTTGATCGAACGGGCTGACAATACAGCGCGCATCCTCGACGTAAAATACTATGTCCTCCTCCCGACCGGCGCGCCGGTGGGCTCCTCACTCGACAATGTCCAATGGGAAATGATCCTCCGGTCAGCCTCCGCCGACCGTTCGTTCCACTGGCTCAACCCCGGCAACGCAAACCCGAAAACGATCGCGGAATTCCTCATCCTCGACGCCCGCATGCCCCGCTCGCTGGCGTTCTGCTATGATGAGCTGATTGCCTGCCTCGCCAACCTCGAAAACGACTATGGCGACCGCCGTCCCAGCCACGACCTGGCATCCGCGCTTGAAGCAGGCCTCACCGGGCGATCGATCGACGACATCATTGAATCCGGCCTCCACGAATTCATTCGCGAGTTCTTGCGGGACAATGCGGCGCTCGCCTCCCAGATCGAAACAGATTACAGGTTTTACGAATAATCCATGCGACTGCTTATCAGCCACAAGACGCACTATTCCTATGACCAGCCCGTGCCTTACGGACTGCAGCAGATCCGGCTGACTCCGAAATCCTGTGCCATGCAATCGATCGAAAGCTGGACAATCGAAATCGAAGGTGGTCGCGAAGAATGCGCCTTTGACGACCAGCACGGAAACCGGGTGCAACTAATCGGGCTCGATGCCGGCCAGCAGGAAATATCCATCACCTGTTCCGGCACCGTCGACACGTTACCCACGAACGGCGTTGTCGGACCGCATTCGGGTTTCGCGCCCCTCTGGTACTACAAGCGCCATACGCCGCTTACTCAGCCGGGCAAGCTGATCCGCAAGCTCGCGGCCGATATGCCCGATAACCCGGACCAGATACGGCGCCTGCACGACCTGTCGGCCACCATCCGTGAAGCCATCGCCTATGAAACCGACCGCACGGATTCCGGAACGACGGCCGAAGAGGCCCTCAAGGTTGGCCATGGCGTCTGCCAGGACCATGCCCACACCTTTGTCAGCGCCGCACGGCTGCTCGACATCCCGGCGCGCTATGTCAGCGGATACCTGATGATGGACGACCGCATTCAGCAGGAGGCAAGCCATGCCTGGGCCGAAGCCTATGTGGCAGATGTCGGCTGGATCGGCTTTGATGTGTCGAACGTCATTTCGCCCGATGAACGCTATGTCCGGGTTGCCACGGGGCTAGACTATGACGAAGCCGCGCCGATTTCCGGAATCGTGTTTGGTGGCGCCGCTGAATCGCTGCTTGTCTCCTTGCAGGTCCAGCAGTAACGCTGGATGAAATCGCCGAAAACCAGGACAAGATTTGCATGACCTACTGCGTCGCGCTTCGCCTCGATCAGGGCCTTCTCTTCATGTCGGATACCCGGACAAATGCCGGCGTCGACAATATATCGACATTCCGGAAGATGTTCACATGGTCGGTCGAGGGTGACCGGGTCATCACCATCATGACGGCCGGCAATCTCGCCACGACACAGGCCGTGGTCAGCTTGCTCAATGAACGCTCCGTCATTCCAGCCGACCGCAAGCAGACCCTGCTGGCGGCGCCGACCATGTTCCAGGTCGCCCGGCTCGTGGGGGATACGCTGAAGGAAGTAATCCACACCCAGGCCGAAGAAGGCCAGACCGCCGAAAGCACGTTCGGCGCGACAATGATCGTCGGGGGCCAGATCCGGGGCATGGAGCCCCGCCTCTTCCTGGTCTATCCCGAAGGCAATTTCATCGAGGCCAGCGACGAGACTCCCTTCTTCCAGGCCGGAGAAACCAAGTACGGTCGCCCCATCATCCTGCGCGCCTTCGATACGGCCATGAGCTTCGAGGACGCAATCAAGCTGCTCTACGTCTCGTTCGACTCGACCCTGAAGGCCAATCTGGCTGTCGGCATGCCGCTCGACCTGCACGCCTACAGGATCGACACCTTCGAGACCGGCATCCAGCGCCGGATACCGTCCGACGATCCCTACTTTCACGCGATCTCATCGGACTGGGGCAATGCGCTCAAACAGGCCATCGACAAATTGCCCGACTTCACCTTCTGAATGCATTGACCCGGATGGAATTCCGGCGCTTGTCGCGAGGTCAACAGGGCCGTGCGATCGCCCCTCCCCTTCCCTTTTGAGCGTCCAGCGTCCAAACCTCGTCCAAGAATATTAGGAACAAGGTCAGAGGTCCAGGAATGCTCGAAGGTCTGAAAGTCATTGAATACGCCACCTATATGGCAGCGCCGGGTGCCGGGTGCATCCTCTCTGACTGGGGCGCTGATGTGATCAAGATCGAACCCCCGGGCGGCGATCCGATCCGCAACTTCTTCCGCACCATCGGCACGGACTACCAGGACAATCCGGTCTTTGACTTCGACAATCGCGGCAAGAAATCCATAGTCGTCGACACGACCACGCCGGAAGGCCAGGAAATCGTCCGCAAGCTTGCAGCCGACGCCGACGTCTTCCTCACCAATGTCCGCCCCGGTGGCCTCACCCGGTCCGGCATGGACCATGAGAGCCTACGCAGCCTCAACCCGAAACTCGTCTATTGTTCGCTGACCGGCTATGGCCTCGAAGGCCCGGATGCTGACCGCCCCGGTTTCGACATTGCCAGTTTCTGGAGCCGTACAGGCGTCGCCCGGCTGACCATTCCCAAAGGCCAGGACCCTTTCGCGCTTCGCACGGCGTTTGGTGACCACACGACATCCATGTCGGCAGCGGCTGGCATCTGCGCTGCGCTCGTCGAAGCCCAGCGCACCGGCAAGGGCCGCCTCGTCGAAGCCTCCCTGTTTCGCACCGGCCTCTATGCGATGGGCTCCGATTTCGCGATCCAGCTCTTCTTCGGACGCATCGCGTCGACCAAGGGACGGACCGAACAGATTGTCCCGATTTCGAATTTCTACAAGACAAGCGACGATCACTGGATCTGCATCGTGGCCCGTCAGGGCGATGTCGACTGGGTTCCCATGTGCAAGGTGATCGATCGCGAGGACCTCGCCGAAGATCCGCGCTACGTCACAGCAAAAGGGCGTCGCCAGCATATGGAAGACGTCGTCGCGCTCATCGACGAAGGCTTTGCCAAATATACGCGCGAGGAAATTTCCGCACGCCTCGATGCCAATGCGATTGCCTGGGCTCCGGTCCAGACACTGGCCGACGTGGCGCAGGATCCGCAGGCATTCGCCTCCGGTGCGATCGTCCAGACACCGAGCGCCAAGGGCGACGGATCAACCTACCCTGCCCCGGCCTCACCCGTCAGGTTCCCCGGCGCCGACGATGGCCCCAAGGGACCGTCGCCAAAAATGGGCGAACACACGAAAGAGGTACTCGCATCACTCGGAATCTCCGAGGCGGAGATCAAGGCCATGTACGACGCTTCGGTTGTTGCCTGATCTCGTTTCGCATCAAACGGCTCATCAAAACTCGGCCTGCCGCATTTTGACGAGCCTTGCGAGATAGTCTGAAAGCACCTTGATACGCGCCAGTCCGGCGACGTCCTCATGGATCGCCAGCCAGAACGACCGCTTCACATCGATCTCGGCCTGCAGGATCGGGACGAGATCGGCGTGACGGTTCGCAATGAACTTCGGCAGGATGCACAGCCCCGATCCTGCCCGGGTCATTTCCATCTGCGCGATGATGCTCGGGCTCGACAATCCGGGATGCAGGCCCGGCAGCACATCATCGAAATAGCGCAACTGCGGCGAATAGATGAGGTCGTCGACATAGCCAATCAGCTTGTGATCACTCAGCGCGTCAACTGTTGCAATCGGTCCGCGCGCCGCGAGATAGTCCTTGCTCGCATAAAGCTGCAGCGCATAGTCGGTCAGCTTGCGCACCTTCATACGGCCGGCTTTCGGGCGCGTCAGCAGCACCGACATATCGGCCTCGCGCTTCGGCACGCTCACCAGGCCCGACAGCGAGATCAGGTCAATCTCGATCCCCGGCCACTCATTGACGAATTCCGACAGCGCCGGCGCGATGAAGGCCGTGCCGAATCCTTCCGTCACGCCCAGCCGCACCTTCCCCACCAGAGATCGTTCGCCGTCTCCGGTGTCACCAATGCCCAGCGTGATCGCCTCAATGGCTTCGGCCCGTTGGGCCAGCGCTTCGCCTTCCGGCGTCAGGACATGCCCGCGCCGCGTCCGCTCGAACAATGTCTGGCCGACATCGGATTCCAGCCGCCGCAGACGCCGGCTGAGCGTGGTCGGATCCTGATGCAGCACAGCGCCCGCCAGATCGAGCTTCTGCTGGCGGCTCACCACGAGGAATAGCTTCAGGTCGTCCCAATTCATTTTACGTTACCTGCAAAAACACAGGTATAAGCTGCATTTATCTTCATTTACCAGAAGAAACACTGGTCTTAAACTGGTGGAAAATGGCAATCAAAGGGATCCCTGCCCATGCGTGACGTTCATCATTTCATCGATGGCAAACAGGTCGTCGGCAAGTCCGGCCGCTTCGGCGACATCTACAATCCCAACACTGGCGAAGTGCAGGCGCGGGTCCAGCTTGCGACCGAGGCCGAACTCGGCGCCGCCGTCGCCAGCGCCAAGGCCGCCTTCCCGGCCTGGTCGATGATGAACCCCCAGCGCCGCGCCCGCGTCATGTTCGAGTTCAAGCGCCTGCTTGAAGCCAATATCAACGATCTCGCCGAGCTGCTCTCCTCCGAGCATGGCAAGGTCGTCGCCGACTCCAAGGGCGACGTTCAGCGCGGCATCGACGTCGTCGAGTTTGCCTGCGGTATCCCCCACCTGCAGAAGGGCGAGTATACCGAAGGCGCCGGTCCCGGCATCGACGTCTATTCCATGCGCCAGCCGCTCGGCGTCGTCGCCGGCATCACGCCATTCAACTTTCCCGCCATGATCCCCTGCTGGATGTCGGCTGTCGCCATCGCCTGCGGCAACACCTTCATCCTCAAGCCGTCCGAGAAAGACCCGTCGGTCCCGCTGCGCCTCGCCGAGCTGTTCCTCGAGGCCGGCGCCCCGGCAGGCGTCCTCAACTGCGTCCATGGCGACAAGGTCTCGGTCGACGCCATCCTCACGCATCCCGATATCAAGGCTGTCAGCTTCGTTGGTTCCTCCGATATCGCCCAATACGTCTATTCAACCGGCACGGCCCACGGCAAGCGCGTCCAGGCCATGGGCGGCGCCAAGAACCACGGCATCATCATGCCGGACTGCAACATGGAACAGGCCGTGAAAGACATTGTCGGCGCGGCCTATGGCTCAGCTGGTGAGCGCTGCATGGCCCTGCCGGTGGCCGTCACAGTCGGCAAGAAGACCGGCGACGAATTCGTTGAGCGCATGCTGGAAGCCGCACGCGGTCTCACAGTTGGAATCTCGACAGGCACGGACGCCCATTACGGCCCCGTCGTCTCCGCCGCCCACAAGGCCAAGATTGAGTCCTACATCCAGATGGGTATCGACGAAGGCGCTGACCTGTTGATGGATGGCCGCGGCCACACGCTGCAGGGACACGAGAACGGCTTCTTTGTCGGCCCAAGCCTGTTCGACAATGTGAAACCACACATGCAGTCCTACAAGGAAGAGATCTTCGGTCCCGTGTTGCAGGTCGTGCGGGCCGAAACGCTGGAAGAAGCCGCCGGACTCGCATCCGACCACCAATATGGCAATGGCTGCGCCATCTTCACCTCAAACGGCCGGGCCGCGCGCGAGTTCGCCGCTCAGGTCAATGTCGGCATGGTCGGCGTCAACGTGCCGATCCCGGTGCCGGTCTCCTACCACACGTTCGGCGGCTGGAAGCGGTCGGCATTTGGCGATACCAACCAGCACGGCCCCGAAGGCGTGCGATTCTGGACGAAGATCAAAACGGTCACCCAGCGCTGGCCCGAAGGCGACGACATCGGCGACCAGGCCTTCATCATTCCAACCATGGGTTAAGCAATATGGCGAACTACAACACGATCACTTTCGAGCATGGAAATCGCGTCGCGCTCGTGACCCTGAACCGGCCTGAAAGCCTCAACGCGCTCAATGCCGAGACGATGGCCGAGATCGCCGCCCTGTTTGCTGAAATCGACCGCAACCCGGAGATCGCTGTCACCGTCCTCACCGGTGAAGGCCGTGCCTTCGCCGCTGGCGCCGACATCAAGGAGATGCAGCCGCAGGGTTTCTCCGACATGTATATGGAAGACTATTTCGCCGGCTGGGACCGGTTCGCTGCCAGTCGCAAGCCGGTCATCGCGGCGGTCAACGGCTTCGCCCTCGGCGGCGGTTGCGAGCTCGCGCTGATGTGCGACCTGATCATCGCGTCCGACAAGGCCAAATTCGGCCAACCCGAGATCAAGCTCGGCGTCACGCCCGGCATGGGTGGCTCAATCCGCCTCACCAAGGCCGTCGGCAAGGCCAAGGCCATGGACATGGTCCTCACTGGCCGCATGATCGATGGCACTGAAGCGGATCGCATCGGCCTCGTCTCCCGCGTCGTCCCGCACGACACGCTGATGGAAGAAGCCATGAAAGCCGCGAAGGAAATCGCGTCTTATTCCCTGCCGTCGCTTATGGCCGCCAAGGAGATGGTCGGACGCGCCCTCGAACTGCCAACGACAGAAGGCGTCCGCTTCGAACGCCGCCTGTTTCAGGGCCTGTTCGGCACAGCAGACCAGAAGGAAGGCATGGCTGCCTTCACCGAGAAACGCCCGCCAGACTTCAAGGACCGCTAGGAAAACATCATGACACGCATCGCTTTCATTGGCCTCGGCAACATGGGCGCCGGCATGTGCGCCAATCTCGCAAAAGCAGGCCATCAGGTCTGCGCCTTTGACCTCAACAAGGAGGCCGTTGCCAAAGCGGAAGCATCCGGCGCCAAAGGCGCTGCCAGCGTCGCCGAAGCGGTCAGCGATGCCGAAGTCGTCGTCTCCATGCTCCCCGCCGGCAAACACGTCCTCAGCGTCTATTTCGGCACCGATGGCGTTGCCGCGCATGCGCCCAAGGGCACGCTTTTCCTCGACTGCTCCACCATCGCCGTCGAAGACGCACGTGAGGCATCACGCCAAGCGGAGGCCGCTGGCTTCACCATGGTCGACGCGCCCGTGTCCGGCGGCACAGCAGGTGCCGAGGCCGGCACGCTCACCTTCATGTGCGGCGGGCCAGATGACGGCTTTGCCCGCGCCAGGCCATTGCTCGAAAAAATGGGCAAGAACGTCTTCCACGCCGGTGGCAGCGGAAACGGTCAGGTCGCCAAGATCGCCAACAACATGTTGCTGGGCATCTCGATGATCGGCACCGCCGAGGCCTTCAACCTCGCCGACAAACTCGGCCTCGACGCGCAGACATTCTTCGACATCGCATCGACAGCCTCCGGCCAGTGCTGGTCCATGACCTCTTACTGCCCAGCGCCCGGCCCTGTTCCCACATCGCCTGCCAACCGCGACTACCAGCCCGGCTTTGCTGTTGCGATGATGCTGAAGGACCTCCACCTCGCCGCCGAAGCGGCCAAGGCGTCAGGCGCCGACATTCGCCTCGGCGAAATGGCCGAGGCGATCTATGCCAAGCTGGACGAAAAAGGCTTTGGCGGCCTCGACTTTTCCGGCGTCATCAAGGACGTGCGCGGCGAAATCTAGCGGCCCTTGAACTCGGGCTTGCGCTTCTCGAGGATCGCGTTGACGCCCTCGATATGGTCCTCGGTCTCGTGCATCAGCGCCTGCGCAGCGGCCGACATTTCCATGATCGTGTCATAGGACGCGGTATTGGCCTGACGCATCAGCGTCTTGGCGAGGCGCAGCGCCTGTGGCGGTTGGCCGGCGATGCGTTCGGCCAGATTCATCGCTTCGCCCATCAGCTCGTCCGCCGGATAGATCTCGGACACAAGGCCCCATTCCTTCGCCGTCGCCGCATCGATCACGTCGCCGGTGAACAGCAATTGCGCTGCCCGTGACGCACCGATCAGGCGTGGCAACAGCCACGCGCCACCATCGCCGGGGATCAGGCCCAGCTTCAGGAAGGTCACACCCAGTTTGGCATGGTCCGCCGCCAGCCTTATGTCCGCCATGCAGGCCACATCACAGCCAAGGCCGATGGCCGGGCCATTGATGGCCGAAATCAGCGGCACTTCCATATTATACAGCGACCGCACGATCACGTGGATATTGTCGCGGTATCCGCCGCGCACGTCGTACGGTTTGCCGCCGAACGCGCCGGAACGCTCTTTCATCGCCTTGACGTCTCCGCCCGCAGAGAAGGCGCGCCCCGCCCCTGTCAGCACGGCACATCGGATTGATTTGTCAGCCACGACTTCGGCGCAAACTGCCGCCACGGCCGGCCCGTCGCCTGCCTGCCCCAGCGCATTCATCATGTCCGGCCGGTTCAGCGTCATGATCGCTATGGGGCCGCGCTTTTCGAGAAGGAGGATCGACATGTCTTTTGTCCCTGACTGTGTTGCTTTACCCGCTGTGCTGGCAGGCAGAAGGCGATTTGTCCACCGCTCCCTCAGGGGCATCAGGCCCTGTTCAGGAATTTCATGCGGTTGATACGCTGGCGCAGGAAGCGTCCGACCGGCTTCTCGATCAGCAAATGGGTCGCCAGTCCCACGGCGATACAAAGCACCAGCATCACGATCACAAAGACCAGGTCGGATGGAAACAGCCCGAATTTGAGGCGGGCCCGTTCGCCAATATCGACCAGCGGCTTGTGGATCAGGTAAAATGCGAACGATGCCTCGCCCAACAGCACGGCAATACGTGACGAGAAGAATCGGATCGGAAGAGACGACCCGTCAAGAAACGACACGAGAAGCAGGGCAACAAAAGGCGTGTAGTAGAAATGGTACAATAGCGGTTCCGCCACGTACCGGGCGCCGAAATACATCGCCGCCAGCAATAGCGGGATTGTGACATATGACAGCGCTGACGCCCGGAACTTCCCCGTACGCCAGAGATCGAAGATGATCATGCCCAGCAGGAATTCGTCGAGCCGGAACAGCGGGAAGATGTAGAACATCCATTCCGCCAGCGGCAGGTTGCCGCCAACGTTCAGGGTCGGAATATAGGTGTAGACAAGCACCATCGCCGACGCGACCAGCGCGACCAGCCCGCCATACAGCCACAGCTTCTGCCGCGAACCGAGCATCACCAATCCGATAAAGGCTGTATAGAAGAACATCTCGTTCGACAGCGACCAGGACGGGCCGTTATAGGCATAGTGCCAGTCCGTCGATGGCACCCAGCTCTGCAGGAACAGGAGGTTCACGCCATAATTCGGCAGGTTCAGCCAGCCTTTCCAGATCAGGAACGCGGCAAACGGAAGTCCGGTCAGGAAGTGCAAAGGCCACAGCCGGGCGAAGCGCAGCGCAAAGTACTTGGCCCTTGATATGTCACCGCTCCGCAGCCGCCAGCCATACGAATAGCTGATCACAAATCCCGACAGCACGAAAAAGAAGCTGACGCCAATTGATCCCTGTTGCGCCATCTTGCCGACGATGTTCCAGGAATTTTCCCATTTGAAATGGCTCATGAACACGAGCAGGGCCGCAAAGAACCGCAGGCCCGTCAGTTGATCAATACGCGCACCGTCCCGCGCCGTTACGGCAACGGTCTGCGTCTGATCCCTGAAAGGCGCAACAAGTCGCGCCCATACCGGTTTCTTGCCTGTACGCTCTGCATCCATGACGATGACTTAACAGCAATCTTCAAGAACGCGCCAACACTTGCATGTATTATGCGAATTCTTCACGCACCGGGGGATAATTCACGCCTTGTTTCGCGCCGATTATAGATCCAGCGTCTTGCGCATGCCAGGCGCAGGCGGCGTCTCGGGCTTGCCGGCGAAACATTGCGCGAAACCCATCCACTGCGTGGCAATCGGGCCCGTCACAACGAGGCGCGTATCGGCCACATTCCGCGTCTGGGTCACGACCTGGCAGAACTCTTCCGCGGAGCCTTCAATGCGGTTGGTCCCGCCCGCTTCGCCATAGGCCCACACCTCGCCGGAGGGCGCCGTCAGCACAACGTGCGGCATGGGCTCCGGTATGTCGAGCTTGCGGTTCTTGAACGTCCAGCCAAACGTATTGATCCCGAGCACGACGATATTGCGAATGCGGTCCGCATTCTGACGCACGACGCCGAGCTGGTCATAGATTTCCTGCCCGTGCGCCCACGTCTCCATCAGCCGCGCCGTGATCGACGAACGCGCACTCATGTCGGGCCCGACCCATTTCAGGCGCGCCTTGGGGTCCGCCGACTCGTAGGCTTTCGCTGTCGCTTCGGCTTGGGCAATCCACAGCGCCAGCAGCGCCTGCCCGACCGCATTGTCCACATGCGCCGCCTCGACCGGCCGCATGCCGCCCGCGCGCGCAATCGCATCCATCTGGGCGACCAGGACCGACTCGTCATTCAGCTGCAGCCACGCCATCCAGTTCCAGTAATGGAGGTGGCGCAGCACGTCATTGAAGGTCCACGCCTTGAACGCGGTCGCCTGCCCGAAGGCGGAATCGTCCAGCGGTGCCAGCAGCGCGTGCAGCGCCTTGCTCTCATCCAGGAAATCCTGTGCCTGCGGCATGCTCATCGCGGTCACTCCCACTCAATCGTGCCGGGCGGCTTGCTGGTCACATCATAGACGACCCGGTTGACGCCCTTCACCTCATTGATGATCCGCGTCGCGACCCGGCCGAGGAAAGCATGTTCGAACGGATAGTAATCCGCCGTCATGCCGTCCGTAGACGTCACCGCACGCAGGGCCAGCACGGCCTCATAGGTGCGCACGTCGCCCATCACGCCAACCGTATTCACCGGCAGCAACACGCTGAACGCCTGCCAGATTTCATCGTACAGGCCGGCCTTCTTGATCTCGTCGATATAGATCAGGTCCGCCTTGCGCAGCGTATCGGCCTTCTCGCGCGTGATCTCGCCGGGAATGCGGATCGCAAGGCCCGGCCCCGGGAACGGATGGCGTCCGACAAAGGCTTCCGGCAGCCCCAGCTCGCGGCCCAGCGCCCGCACTTCGTCCTTGAACAATTCGCGTAGCGGTTCGACCAGCTGCATGTTCATGCGTTCCGGCAGGCCGCCGACATTGTGGTGGCTCTTGATCGTCACGCTTGGTCCGCCAAGCGCCGAGACGCTCTCGATCACGTCCGGATACAGCGTGCCCTGCGCCAGGAAATCCGCCCCGCCGATCTTCTTCGCCTCGGCCTCGAACACGTCGATGAACAGGCCGCCAATGATCTTGCGCTTGCGCTCAGGGTCCGACACGCCAGCCAGCTTGCCAAGGAAAAGATCCGACGCATCCACATGCACCAGCGGGATATTGTAATGCTCGCGGAACAGGCTCACGACCTCTTCGCTCTCATTGGCGCGCATCAGGCCGTGGTCGACATAGACGCATGTCAGTTGCTCGCCGATCGCCTCATGGATCAGCACGGCCGCGACTGACGAATCCACGCCGCCCGACAGGCCGCAAATGACCTTTCCCTTGCCGACCTGCGTCCGGATCTTCTCGACCGCCTCGGCCCGGTAAGCTGCCATTGTCCAGTCGCCCTTCAGGCCGGCCACGCCATGCGTGAAATTGCGCAATATCTGCGCGCCATGCGTCGTATGCACGACTTCCGGGTGGAATTGCGTGCCGTAGAAATTTCGCTCCGGGTCCGCGATGATCGCATAGGGCGCGCCCGGCGACTTGGCGATCACGCCAAAGCCGGGCGCCATCTCGGCGACATGGTCGCCATGGCTCATCCAGACCTGTTCATGCTCGCCGCTGTCCAGCAGGCCTTCCAGGAACGGATCGTCCACGACCTTCTCGATGAAGGCCCGGCCAAACTCTCGGCTGGTACCGCCCTCCACCTTGCCGCCCAGCTGGTGCATCATCACCTGCTGGCCGTAACAGATGCCGAGCACCGGGATACCGGCTTCGAAGATGGCCATGTCGGCCATGGGCGCATTGTCCGAATACACACTCGAGGGTCCGCCTGACAGGATTATCGCCTGCGGGTCATAGGATTCAAGAAAGGCCTTATCGACCTTGTTGAACGGGTGGATTTCGCAATAGACGCCGCTTTCGCGCAGGCGCCGGGCGATCAATTGCGTCACCTGGCTGCCGAAGTCGACGATAAGGGCGCGTTCGTGTCTTTGCTCTGTCATGGCGCCGCTTAGCCGAACCGAAGGGATTCGTCCACATCCCCTGTACGCACCTGCGTATTGACGCAGCGCCCCGCATCCGGCCAAGTCGCCCCATGACCAACACGCTCACACTCGACGCCCGCAAGCAGGCTGCCTTCAACCACGCCCGCAACGGCCAGTTTGTCGAAGCCGAAACCGCGCTGCAATCCATCCTGCAGGAATCCCCGCGAGACCTTGGCGCCCTCCTCCTCCTCGGCGACGTCCAGCACACCGCCGGCAAGACACAGGACGCCAGCCGGGCCTATGGCGGTGCCATGCAGGTCGCGCAGATGCAGGGCGGTCCCATACCGGACGCCTTCAAGCCCGGCCTCCAGCGCGCCGCCGCACGCCTCGGCGAATATGCGGCCGGGTACGAAGCCTTCATCGCCGCGCAGATTCCGCCTGCATCCCGCTCGCCGCGGTTCGACCAGTCGGTCGATATCCTGCTCGGCAAGGCGCAGATTCATCTCCAGCAGCCAACAAAATACTATTTCCCCGAACTCCCGCAGATCCAGTTTTATGACCGGACCGATTTCGACTGGGCCCCGGCCCTCGAAGCGCAAACGCCCGCCATCCAGCAGGAATTGCGTGCCGTGCTCGCCGACCATGCTGCCTTCCGGCCCTATCTCGAACGCGACGAACGCAAGCCCCACGTCAAAAGCCACGACCTTGTCGGCAATGACGATTGGAGCGCCTTCTACCTCTGGAAAGACGGCGCCCGCGTCGAGGAAAATTGCGCCCGCTGCCCGGTGACGGCGGCGGCGTTCGAAAACCTGCCACTGGATTACCTGCCCGGACAGGCACCGTCGGTACTGTTCTCGCTGCTGAAACCCGGCGCAGCCATCCCGCCGCATCACGGCCTCATCAACACACGCCTGATCTGCCACCTGCCCCTTCTGGTGCCCGGCCCGGCCTGGCTCCGTGTCGGCAACCAGACGCATCACTGGACCGAAGGTGAAATCGTCATCTTTGACGACAGCATCGAACACGAGGCAAAGAACGAAGCCGACCAGACGCGGGTCGTCCTCCTTTTCGACATCTGGCGTCCGGAACTCTCGCTTCAGGAACGCGCGGAAGTCACCAAACTCCTCGGTGCCATCGCGCAATATTCCGGAGAGGCCGTCATCAGCGGCAACTAGGCCCGGCGCAGCACCGCAAAGAAGAACCCGTCCGTGCTGGCACGGTGCGGTGTCAGGCGCACGCTGCCTGTCGGCATGCGGAAGCGCTGAACCACGTTCGCGCCCTCATCCGTCAGCAGGCCCGAGGCAATCGCCGCGTCGGCTGCGTCCTCTTCAGTAAACTCCGGATGGGCTTCCAGGAATTCCGCCACCCGGTCCTCGTCCTCTTCCATCAGGAAGGAACAGGTCGCGTAGACCATCCGTCCGCCCGGCTTCACAAAGGCGGCCGCGCTGGCAAGGATATCCGTCTGCTCGGCCATACGCTTTTGCATCTGGCCCAGCTTGATCCGCCATTTCGAATCCGGCCGGCGCCGCCATGTGCCGGTCCCCGTGCAAGGGGCGTCGACGAACACGCAATCCATCAGCCCGGTCAGCGTCTCCAGCTGCACCGGCTCGCTCGGGTGCACCAGTTGCACATTGGTCGCGCCCGACCGTTTCAGGCGCGGGATCAGCGCGCTGAGGCGCTTGCCGTCAATGTCATAGGCAAAGATCTGCCCCTTGCCCTTCATCTGGGAGGCCAGCGCAATCGTCTTGCCGCCGCCACCGGAACAATAGTCCAGCACCTGTTCGCCCGGCTGGGCGTTCGCCGCCGCTGCCGCGATCTGGCTGCCCGCATCCTGGACTTCCACCCAGCCCTTGGAATAGGCCGGAATGCTCTCAAGGCTCGCTTCGCGCTCGCTCGGGTCCTTCGCCGGAATATGGAAGGCATTGTGCAGCAGGCGCGACGGTTCCGCATCGGCGCTCTTCAGCGGAAAGGCCGCCTTCTCGGCGTCCACTTTCAGCGTATTGACGCGCAGGTCGACATCGGCCCGCACCGCCATGGCCTGCGTCTCGGCAGCCACATCATCGCCAAAGACGCGCGCCATCATCGGCGTCATCCATTCGGGGAAATCGCCCTGGACATGCAGGGGCGCAGCCGGGTCTGCCTCGCCAGTCAGGCGCGCGCGCTCGTCCGGCGTCAGCGCCTCGGGGCCGTGCTCATCGGCTACTGCCGCGTCGATCTGGTCCAGATCCCAGCCCCAGGCAAAGCCCAGCGTGCCCAGCACCAGCGCGCGAGGGCTTGTGTCATCCATGCGATAGGCAACTGAATTGCGTTTGCGCAGCGCGTCCAGCACCAGGCCGGACACCATCGCCCGGTCCTTGCTGCCCGCATAGCGCGCGCTCTTGCCCCAGTCGCGCATGGCTGTCTTGACCGGCTGGTGCCGCTCCAGCACGTCCGTCAAAACCTCGATTGCTGCGCTGATCCGACCGCCATTCCGCATGTGTCACCCTTTTTTCATCGTCTGCTGGACGCTTTACGCGCGCTTCACTAACAAGGAAACAAATAGACACTGCATATTGTGTAATCTTACACTGAGGTCTTACCGCATAGAGGAGCCGTCGTGGCCGTCTACATCGTCGCCCAGATCACGATTTCGGACAGGGAAACCTACGGAAAATACGAGCAGGGCTTCATGGACGTCTTCAACCGCTATGACGGTCGCCTCCTGTCCGTCGACGAAAACGCGCATGTCCTGGAAGGCGACTGGAGCTGCACCCGTACCGTCCTCGCCGAATTTCCCAGCAAGGAGATCGCGCTGGAATGGTACCACTGCACCGAATACCAGGCCCTTGCCTCCCATCGTCACAAAGGGGCGACCAGCAAGGTTGCCCTGCTCGAGGGATTCCCCGGTGCCCCCCGCTGAAAGGCATCTGATGGAACTGGACCTGCCAACCGGCGTCCGCGCTGCAACCCCGGCCGACTGGCGACAACTCGGCGATATCACTGCCGAAGCCTTCTTCGAAGATCCGGTCAACGAATGGATTTTCGGCAGGTCGCGCGCCATCCAGTCCGCTTTCACCGTACTGGCGCGGGACGTCTATTCTAAACGCGGGCAATGCTATCTGGCTGGCGATGGCGGCGCGGCCATGTGGTGCACATCGGAGACCAATCGCAACCTGCCGACCCTGTCCATGCTCGCGCTGGCGGCCGGCGTTGCCCGCTGGGGGACGAAGGGCGCGGTCAAACGCGCGATCACGGCGGGCGAGGCAATGGACGCCAATCATCCGGATGAGCCGCACATGTATCTGTTTACGATTGGCACACGCAAATCGGCGCGCGGCCAGGGCGTCGGCAAGGCGCTGATCCGGCCCATGCTCGCCGCTTGCGACGAGGCCCGCCTGCCCGCCTATCTCGAGAACTCAAATCCCGCCAATACCGGCTTCTATGTGAGCCACGGTTTCGAGCGGATGAAATTGTTCGAAGTCGGCGACAACTCTCCGGCGCTTGAAGCGATGTGGCGATCACCGCGCTGAGCGCGCCGTTTGCGCCAGGTCCAGTCCGGATACTTTTTGAGCAGCGCACGTGCGTCCTGCTCGTCCAGGATGGCTGTCCTCAGCCCGGCCATGGCGCATTCGCTCTTGGCCAGCCGTTCGGTCATGCCGAACGTCTCGTCAATCCAGACGACTTTCTTCAACTCGCCCTTGGCATTGTAGCCAAATGCGGCACGCGCTTCATGTCTTCGGCAGCCCATCGGATATTCTCCTTTGTGTCGCGACGCGCCCACCCATCAAATTCCCGGGATGGAACGCCGTGCCAGACCGCCGCAAGTCCGACGCCATACCCCGTATTTTTACGTAAGTTTCATCTGTGAGGGGATTTAAAAACGGCAAACAGCCCTCAATTCGCGCATATGGAGAACACGCGTCACCGAAAACAGGAACCGAGCCCAAAACTAGCCCCCAGGACCCGCGCCCGAATGCAGGTCGCCAACACACTCGCCGCACAGGCTCAAACCGGCGCCTGGTCGAGGATGATGCGATAACAGGGCACGCTCTCCAAGGAGCTCATCCTGAGCGAAGTCGAAGGACGAGGTCCGTGCGCGTGGATCAGAATTGCCGCGTTTTCCTGCCAAACGAAACGCGGTCCACAAAACCAAATGCAGTCGCTTTCGGTTTGGTGAAAACTACCCCCGGCTCACCGAATAGTTCGGCGACTCGCGCGTCATCATCACGTCGTGCACATGGCTTTCCTGCAGGCCCGCACCGGTGATCTGCACGAACTCGGCCTTCTTGTGCAGCTCGTCGATATCCTTGGCGCCGACATAGCCCATCGCAGCGCGCAGGCCGCCAACCATCTGGTGCAGGATCGGACCGACCGGCCCCTTGAACGGCACCTGGCCCTCAATGCCTTCCGGCACCAGCTTGTCGGCGGCTGCATCCTTCTGGAAATAGCGGTCTGCCGAGCCACGAGCCATCGCACCGAGGCTGCCCATGCCGCGATACGCCTTGTAGCTGCGCCCCTGGTACAGGAACACTTCGCCGGGCGCTTCTTCGGTGCCGGCAAACATGCTGCCCATCATCGCGGTGGCTGCGCCGGCGGCCAGCGCCTTGGCAAAGTCGCCCGAGAACTTGATGCCGCCATCGGCAATGATCGGGATGCCGGATTTCTGCGCCGCATTCGCGCACTGCTCAATCGCCGTCAGCTGCGGCACGCCGACGCCCGCCACGATCCGCGTCGTACAGATCGAGCCTGGCCCGATCCCGACTTTCACGGCGTCCGCA
>NZ_JBBKXE010000082.1:0-3170 GCF_037969335.1 Hyphomonas sp.
ACACGGCGGCCCGCTTCCTCAACATGCATGCCGCTGCCGGTGTGCCTGCGGAAAACATGTCCGTCGCCCTCGTCGTCCACGGCCCGGCAGCCTCCGACCTGCTGACCGATGCCAAGCTCGGCCACGCCAATCCCAGCGCGCCCCTGATCGCTGAACTCATTGCAGCAGGCGCCAGCATCCAGCTCTGCGGCCAGACGGCTGCCGCCCGCGACTTTGCGCCGGAAGACCTGCTGCCCGGCGTGACCGTCTCGCTGTCGGCCATGACCGCCCATGCCCTGCTCCAGCAGGACGGTTACACGCTCAATCCCTTCTGAGGCGAATGTTGGCCGCTGTGGTATTGCGGCCTGAAACGTGCAATGAGCAGCCAAACCGCGCGCCCGCCCGATTGCGGACGGCGCGCTGCGCATGGATTCTCCGCGCACGCCCTTGAAAGACAAATGCTACATGACTGATATGCCCCTCGTTCCTCCGGCCCTTGCCGAGGCGCTCGCCACACGCGGCTATGAGACCCTCACGCAAGTGCAATCGGCAGTGATTGCACCGGAACTGGCGGGGAAAGACCTGCTCGTTTCCGCCCAGACTGGCTCCGGCAAGACCGTCGCCTTCGGCCTCGCCATGGCCGCCGACCTGCTCGGCACCGAGTCCAAGTTCGCCAATGCCGACGCGCCGCTCGCCCTGATCGTTGCCCCAACGCGGGAACTGGCCCAGCAGGTCGCCCGCGAACTCCAATGGCTTTACGCCTCCACCGGCGCCCGCCTGGCCACCTGTGTCGGCGGCATGGACATGCGCGAAGAGCGCAAGGCGCTGGCTCGCGGTGCCCATATCGTCATCGGCACACCGGGACGCCTGGCAGACCATATCAAGCGCGGATCGCTCGTCACCTCAGACATGCGCGCCGTCGTTCTCGATGAAGCCGACGAGATGCTCGACATGGGCTTCCGCGACGAACTGGAACTCATTCTCCAGGGCACGCCGGAAACGCGCCGCACCCTGCTCTTCTCCGCTACGGTGCCCAAGGGCATCGCCGCCCTCGCCGGTCGCTACCAGCGCAATGCTGTTCGCGTCATGACCGAGGCCGAGAAATCCCAGCACGTCGACATCGAATACAAGGCCCTGCTCGTGGCCCCCGGCGACGAAGAGAACGCCATCGTCAATATCGTGCGCCATTCCGACAGCGAGAGCGCGCTGGTCTTCTGTACGACCCGCGCCGCCGTCAACAAGCTGATGAGCCGCATGGGCAATCGCGGCTTCCCCGTGGTCGCCCTGTCGGGTGAACTCAGCCAGAAAGAGCGGACCAACGCCCTGCAATCCCTGCGCGATGGCCGTGCCCGCGTCTGTATCGCCACCGACGTCGCCGCCCGTGGCCTCGACCTGCAGAATCTCGGCCTGGTCATCCATGCCGACCTGCCGCGCGATCCGCAGACCCTGCTGCACCGTTCGGGCCGTACAGGCCGCGCCGGCCGCAAGGGCGTCAGCGCCCTTCTGGTCGCGCCCAAGGGCCGCCGCCGCGTCGAGCGCCTCCTGCGCGACGCCAAGATCGACGCGACCTGGGGCAAGCCGCCCACGGCCGAGGAAATCAACGCCCTCGACGACGCCCGCCTGCTCGCCGATCCGGCGCTCAGCCGCCCGGTCCACGAGAGCGAAGCCGACATGATCGCCAACCTGCTCGAAACGCACGGCGCCGATCAGGTCGCTGCTGCCTTCCTGCGCAAGAACCGCGAAGGTCGCTCGGCCCCTGAAGACCTGCGCGACGTCGATGACCGCGCCCCTGCACCCCGCAAGGACCGCGACGACTGGACCGACCGCAATGACAGCGGCCCGCGCGAGCGTCGCCCGCATGTCGAGCGCAAGGGCTTCGTGAACGCCGCCTGGGACTCCCTGAACATCGGCCGCAAGAAAAACGCCGAAGCCCGCTGGCTGCTGCCGATGCTGTGCAAGGCTGGCGGCCTCAGCCGCGAGGATATCGGCGCGATCCGCATCAACCCGTCCTCGACCCATGTCGAACTGACCAAGGAAGCCGCCGAGCGCTTCTTCGCGACGCTCGGTGAAGGTGCCTCGCTCGAGAAGGGCATTCGCGCCTTCCCGCTGGACGGCGCGCCGGCCCCCGAAGCCCGGGAGGCCCGCGACGATCGTCCCCCGCGCGGCCCGCGTGCCCCGCATGTCAAACCGCACCTGAAGCGCGCCAAGGATGGCCAGGGCGGCAACTGGAACCCGGATGCCAAGAACCAGGGCAATCCCGGGAAGCCGAAATGGGAAAAGCCCGCCACGGCAGAACCCTCGCTCGGCGACTACATCCAGTATGACAGCCCGAAAGACAAAAAGCCCTTCAAAGGCAAGCCGAAACCGGGCGGCGCAGCCTCCGGCGGCAAGCCTCCTTTCAAGGGCAAGCCAGCCGCCGGAAAAGGCGCAAAGCCGGCAAAACCGTTCAAGAAAAAGCCGAAGCCGGACTGACCGTTTCGTCTGCCCTCCAATGCAGCAAAAACACCCCTCACAAGCCCCTGTTTTCATTGCGGAAAACAGGGGCTTTTTTGTGCTGCTAAATACCCCCCGATTCATTTCCCTTATGGGCCGAAACCCCCTATAAATACGGGGAAATCTGACGAATCGACAAGGATGCCGGAATGGCTGAAGAAATCATGGGTGAATCCCCCGAATATGGCGCTGACAGCATCAAGGTCCTGAAGGGCCTCGAAGCGGTCCGAAAGCGCCCTGGCATGTACATTGGTGACACCGATGACGGTTCGGGCCTGCACCACATGATCTACGAAGTCGTCGACAACGCGATTGATGAGGCCCTTGCCGGCCATTCCGACCGCGTCACCGTCACGCTCCTGCCCGATGGCAGCGCCGAGATCACCGATAATGGCCGCGGCATCCCCGTCGGCAAGCATACTGGCGAAGGCGTCTCTGCCGCCGAAGTCATCATGACCCAGCTGCATGCGGGCGGTAAGTTCGACCAGAACTCCTACAAGGTTTCCGGCGGCCTTCACGGCGTCGGCGTGTCCGTCGTCAACGCCCTGTCCGACTGGCTGGAACTGACCATCCACCGCGAAGGCAACGAACACTGGGTCCGCTTCATTGATGGCGGACGCGTCGAGGCGCCTCTCATCACGCGCGGCCCCTCGCCGATGACCGACACGGGCAAGCCCTATACCGGCACCGCCGTGCGC
>NZ_JBBKXE010000083.1:0-47425 GCF_037969335.1 Hyphomonas sp.
AGGGTGGGCCATGACCCTTATTGTCATATTAAGAAACCGGGTGAGGGCGCTTAAAGGCCCCGTTAAACCTTACCCGGCATTGAGGACGGCATGACCAAGCAAAACGGCTCAGGCGATTCGAAGAATACGCTATATTGCTCTTTCTGCGGAAAGAGCCAGCACGAAGTTAAGAAGCTTATCGCCGGACCTACGGTGTTCATCTGCGACGAGTGCGTTGAACTGTGTATGGATATCATCCGCGAAGAAAACAAAACGGCGATGGTCCGGTCACGCGAAGGCGTGCCGACACCACAGGAAATCTGTGACGTGCTGGATGACTATGTCATCGGGCAGCGACATGCGAAGCGCATCCTATCCGTCGCCGTGCACAATCACTACAAGCGCCTGTCGCATGCCGGCAAGACGGACGGCGTAGAGCTGGCAAAATCGAACATCCTGCTGGTTGGCCCAACCGGTTGCGGCAAGACGTTGCTGGCGCAAACGCTGGCCCGCATCCTGGACGTGCCATTCACCATGGCCGACGCGACGACACTGACCGAAGCCGGTTATGTCGGCGAAGATGTCGAGAACATCGTCCTGAAGCTGCTGCAATCGGCTGACTACAATGTCGAACGTGCCCAGCGCGGCATCGTCTATATCGATGAGATCGACAAGATTTCGCGCAAGTCGGACAATCCCTCCATCACACGTGATGTGTCGGGTGAAGGCGTCCAGCAGGCGCTGCTCAAGATCATGGAAGGCACGGTTGCTGCCGTACCGCCGCAGGGCGGTCGCAAGCATCCCCAGCAGGAATTCCTGCAGGTCGACACGACGAACATCCTGTTCATCTGTGGCGGTGCCTTTTCCGGGCTCGACAAGATCATCTCCTCGCGCGGCGAGAATGCCTCGATCGGCTTTGGCGCTTCGCTCAAGGATCCGGAAGCACGCGGCGTCGGCGAAATCCTGCGCAACACGGAGCCGGAAGACCTCCAGCGCTTCGGCCTGATCCCCGAATTCATCGGCCGCCTTCCGGTCATCGCGACCCTGGAAGACCTCGATGAAGGCGCGTTGATCGAGATCCTGACCCAGCCGAAGAACGCGCTGCTGAAGCAGTACCAGAAGCTGTTCGACATGGAGAATGTCTCTCTGACATTCACACCTGAAGCCCTGACAAGCGTTGCGCGTCGCGCGATCGGTCGGAAAACGGGTGCCCGTGGCCTGCGGTCGATCATGGAATCGATCCTGCTCGACACGATGTTCGAACTGCCCAACCTGCGCGGTGTCGAAGAGGTCGTCATCAATGGCGAAGTGGTCGAAGGCAATGCCGAGCCGCTTTATGTCCATTCGAAGAAGAGCCAGCCTGAAGCCGGCTGAGCCATCTGACGCCATCAAGAACAAGAAGCCCTGGACCTTCGGTCCGGGGCTTTTTCTTTGGCGAACATGTCTGGGACAAAGAAAAAGGCCGACACCCGAAGGTGCCGGCCCCACAAGGCTTAAGAGAGAGAGATTCGGCTCTTAAACCTTGTAGTACATTTCGAATTCCACCGGATGCGGGTGGAGCTCATATCGCATGTTCTCTTCCATTTTCAGCTCGATATAGGCATCGATCTGATCATCGTCGAAAACACCGCCCTTGGTGAGGAACTTACGGTCTGCGTCGAGCGCCGCAAGGGCTTCGCGCAGTGATCCACAGACTTGCGGGATCGCCTTGGCTTCTTCTGGCGGCAGATCGTAGAGATCCTTGTCCATGGCGTCGCCGGGATGGATCTTGTTCTCGATGCCATCGAGACCGGCCATGAGCAGCGCGGCGAAAGCCAGGTACGGGTTGGCAGCCGGATCCGGGAAGCGCGTTTCGATACGCTTGGCTTTCGGGTTGGAGCCGAACGGAATGCGGATCGAAGCCGACCGGTTGCGGGCCGAATAGGCCAGCATGACAGGCGCTTCATAACCCGGGACCAGGCGCTTGTAGCTGTTGGTCGACGGGTTGGTGATCGCGTTCAGCGCCTTGGCGTGCTTGATGATGCCGCCGATATAGTAGAGGCACGTTTCGGACAGGCCGGCATATTTGTCGCCGGCGAAGAGGGGCTTGCCGTCATTCCAGATCGACTGGTGGACGTGCATGCCGGAGCCATTGTCCGCAAACATCGGCTTGGGCATGAAGGTTGCCGTCTTGCCATACGATGCCGCCACGTTGTGGATGACATATTTGTAGAGCTGCAGGCGGTCGGCCATGACGGTCAGGGTTGAGAATTTCAGGCCCAGTTCGTGCTGGGCAGGCGCCACTTCATGGTGGTGCTTCTCGGGATCGAGGCCGATGTCGAACATCACCGACAGCATCTCGCTGCGCATGTCCTGTTCGGAATCGATCGGCGGCACCGGGAAGTAGCCACCTTTAGGACCTGGGCGGTGGCCCATGTTGCCCATTGGGTATTCCTTGCCGGTATTGATCGGAAGTTCCGTCGAGTCAAAGCTGTAGCCGGTATTATGCGGCTCGACGGACCAACGCACGTCGTCAAACACGAAGAACTCTGCCTCAGGGCCGAAGAACACCGTGTCACCAACGCCCGATGCTTTCACGTAAGCTTCGGCTTTCTTGGCGGTCGTACGCGGATCGCGATTGTAAGGCTGGCCCGTGACCGGATCGAGCACGTCACACATCACTGCCAGCGTCGTTTGCTGGAAGAATGGGTCGATCATGGCCGTGTCCTGATCCGGCATCAGCAGCATGTCGGATTCGTTGATCGCCTTCCAGCCCGCGTCGGACGAGCCGTCGAACATCTGGCCTTCGGAGAAGAAATCGTCTTCGACCATGTTCTTGTGGAATGTC
Organism: Hyphomonas sp.; assembly: GCF_037969335.1. Taxonomy (GTDB): domain Bacteria; phylum Pseudomonadota; class Alphaproteobacteria; order Caulobacterales; family Hyphomonadaceae; genus Hyphomonas. Next base: position 2,807 of record NZ_JBBKXE010000083.1, read on the forward strand.
ACGTGCTGCATCTTGCCGCGCGGATCGGTGAAACGAAGATCGACGTATTGTACGTCTTCGTCTTTCATCATTTTGATTAGCTTGTCAGCCATTGGATTTGCCCTCCAGGATTGTGCGGTTTGCTGAGTTTAGAATGTTACTATTACAGGATTAGAGCGCAGCGTCGCCTGTTTCTCCGGTGCGGATTCGCACAGCCTCGAGTACGGCCGAAACGAAGATCTTGCCATCGCCGATCTTGTCGGTGTGCGCGGCTTTCTTGATGGCTTCGACCGCGCCTTCGACAGCGCTGTCAGCCAGAACGATTTCGATTTTGAGTTTTGGAAGGAAATCCACGACATATTCTGCGCCGCGATAGAGCTCGGTATGGCCCCGCTGCCGACCGAAGCCCTTGGCCTCGATGACTGTCATGCCCTGCAAGCCGATTTCCTGCAGTGCTTCTTTTACGTCGTCCAACTTGAACGGCTTGATGATTGCTTCGATTTTTTTCATGGCCCGTGTTCTCCCAGCCGCTGAATTGATATTGATTTTGGGTAAGCTCACTCAGCCTGAGAGGCGAGCACAAGATACCGAAACGGCGGGTGATTGGGATGTGTGGTCGAATATTGGACATTGGTGCCCAAAAATTGGGCGCCGAGTGAGCGCATCCGACAAAGAAAAATGACGCCAGCGTCACTTTTATTGTCAGGCGGCATATGGTATCCAATAGGAGAAGTTGCAGCGAGAACAGAATTCAATGACCGAAGTGTTCATCCATCCAGATCGCCGTCCGGCCAAGTTTCGCCCGCTGGTCGCCTGGAAGCATATGCAGAATCTGATCGCCGACAAGGAAGACACCGAACAGGTCTTTCACATTATCGAATCGCTCAACGGACGGTCGTTCGAGAAGAATTTCCACGCCTTCGCTGCCAGCGATGAGGGACAGGCACTGCTCGCGAAAAAGGAATACCTGCCGCCGCTGCTGGATGATCACGACTGGATCCGGGCGCTGCCGGATGGCACGGTTGGCCGCGCCTATGTCGATTTCATGGAGCGCGAAGGGCTCACGGCTCAGGGACTTGTCGAGGAAAGCGAGAAATTCAAAGGCGCGATGCGCGACTTTGATGACGACTATTACTGGTACGGCAACCGCCTGCGCGATACGCACGACCTGTTCCACGTGCTCTCCGGATATGGCCGCGATGCGCTCGGCGAAGCCAGCCTGCTCGCCTTTACCTACAGTCAGAACCCGGGAATGGGCGTGATCTTCATCTCCTTCATGGGCGCCCGCCAGATCATGAAGAGCGTTCCGAAAGAAGCGCGCGTGATGGATTGCTTCCGGGAAGGCAAGTGCAACGGCGCTGCAGCCTCCCGCATCGTGAGAGAAGACATCATCGCGCTTTTGCATGAACCCCTCGAAGCCGCCCGTGCGCGCCTGAACATCGCCAAGCCCGTCGCCTACCTGCATGCGCTGGACGTGTGTGCCGACATCGGCATCGAGGCTGACCAGATTCAGATCGCCGCATGATTTATCTTGTTCGGCACGGCGAGGCCGCGGCCGGTTGGGGTGATCACCCTGATCCGGGATTGAGCGAACTGGGACAGAAGCAGGCAGCCGCAGCAGCGGACGCCTTGATGGCGCTCGGCGCCACATCAGCCATTTCCAGCCCGATGCTGAGATGCCGGGAAACAGCCCTGCCGTTCGAACAGCGCATGGGTCTGGTCGCTACCGTGGTGCCGGAAGTCTCCGAGATTGATACGCCGGACGGCATTGATGACCGCGTCACCTGGCTCCGCACGCTTATGGCGGGGGAGTGGCAAGGCGGCTCGCATAATTTTGTCGACTGGCGCCGTGCCATGCTGGACTTTGTCTCGGGGCTTCCGGATCAAACAGTGGTTTTCTCGCACTTCGTCGCAATCAATGCGCTTGTCGGGATGATCGAGGAGGATCCACGGGTTGTCGTGTTTCGTCCGGGACATTGTTCTGTAACGCAATTGGCGCGGGCAAGCGGCGCACTTTCTGTTGCTGAATATGGAAGCGAATCCGCAACACGCGTGTTATGAGGTCGCCCCATGGGCAGACCAATCATTACACCACAGGAAATGACCGCCGCTGAGCAGGCGGTCTTCGCAGCAGGTACAGATAGTTTTGAAGTCATGACGCGCGCTGGCACAGCCGTCGCGGAATTCCTTCATGCGCGCTGGCCTGAGGGCAGGGTCCAGGTCCTTTGCGGGCCGGGCGGCAATGGTGGCGACGGATTTGTCGCGGCCGCCCGATTGGCCAAATTGTGGCGCAAGGTCGACGTGTTCTGCTCAGTGGACATCGCGTCGCTGACCGGTGATGCCGCCAAGGCAGCGGCGCTCTGGGAGGGCGAGGTTCATCCGCTCGAAGCGGCGGTACAGGCACCGCATGACCTGGTTCTTGATGCCCTCTTTGGCGGCGGCTTGTCGCGGCCCCTCGACGGGATCGCGGCGGAGCTGGCGCAGCGCGGCGGCAGGGTCATTTCGGTTGACGTGCCATCAGGCATCGATGGACTGACGGCCCGGCCGCTCGGCCCCTGTTTCCGCGCCGAAGGAACGATGACGTTTGCGGGCCTGCGACCGGCGCATGTTCTTCAGCCCGCAGCGAGCTTTTGCGGACTGGTCGCCGCGGCCGATATCGGTGTGCCGGTCCCGACGTCTGCCTTCGAGAACAGTCCAATGCTATGGGCGCCCATCATGCCGCGGCCGGGGCAGGCCGTTTACAAGCATCAGCGGGGCCATCTCAAGGTCGTCAGCGGCCCGGCATCGGCGACAGGTGCGGCGCGCCTGTCTGCCATGGCGGGACTCAGGGTCGGGGCCGGCCTGGTGACGGTCCTGTCGCCGCCCGGCGCGGTCGCCACGAATGCGAGCCACCTGACGGCTGTCATGTTGCAGGCCTTCAATGGCACCGAGGACCTCGAATCGGCTGCAGCGGCCGCCCAGGTCATCGTGATTGGCCCGGCTGCCGGCATAACGCCCGCGACCCGTGCCAATGTTGAGGTCCTGCTGAGATCAGATGCGCGGGTCCTGCTCGATGCCGATGCGCTGACTGTCTTTGACAGCGCGCCCAAGTCCCTCTTCAAGCGATTGCGGCCTGACGACATCATGACACCCCATGTCGGTGAGTTCCGTCGGCTCTTCGGAGATATCGGTGAATCCGAGGTCAACAAGATCGAGACGGCGCGGCGGGCGGCCCGGGAGGCGGGATGCGTTGTGCTGCTCAAGGGAGCTGATACCGTGATTGCGGCGCCTGATGGACGCGCGATCGTCAACATACATGCGACTCCCTGGCTGGCGACAGCGGGTTCAGGCGATGTGCTGGCAGGACTGGTTGCCGGTCTCATGGCACAAGGCATGCCCACGTTCGAGGCCGCGGCAATGGCCGCCTGGCTGCACGGTGAAGCCGGCAGGCGGGTCGGAGCAGGGCTGGTTTCAGAGGACCTGGAGCGGCGAATCCCGGCCATTCTTGGCGCACTGCACGGCGAAAAAGCCTGAAAAACCGGGCCCATGGTGTTTCCTGTTGAATCGCCCTGCAGGCTCGCGTAGGAACCGCCCATCGCGGGTGTGGCGGAATTGGTAGACGCACTGGATTTAGGTTCCAGCGCCGCAAGGCGTGGAGGTTCGAGTCCTCTCATCCGCACCAGGCTCCTGAACATGCAGCATATCCGGCAGAGTCTGCGTGGACAGGGGCTTTCGCGTATGACATAAGCCGCGCCTTCAGACAGGTTTCACACAGCCTCCAGCGTGCTTTTTTGCCTCGCGACCCCAAAAACGGATGAATAAACCAATGGAAGTTACCCAGACCAAGGCAGAAGGTCTTAGCCGCACATTCGAAGTGAAGGTTCCGGCGAGCGAACTCAAAACGAAGCTTGATGAGCGGATTGAAGAAATTCGTCCGCAAATGAAGCTCAAAGGGTTCCGCCCGGGCAAGGTGCCAGCTGCGCACGTTCGCAAGATGTTCGGTCGCGACCTGATGGGCGAATTGGTCAACAAGCTTGTCGACGAGACCAACCAGAAGGCGCTCGAGGAAAACGAACTGCGTCCTGCGGGCCAGCCAAACGTCCAGCTCGATGCCGACATGGAAGCCGTCGTCAAAGGCGAGGCAGACCTTTCCTACCAGATGCATATCGATGTGATGCCCGAATTCACGCCTGCAGACATTTCGGCCCTCGCGATCACGCGTCCCGTGGCCGAAGTGTCCGACGAGCAGATCGATGAGGCCCTCGGCCGTATCGCCGAGCAGAACATCCAGTACGAGCCACGTGCCAAGACGGCGAAAGCCAAGGATGGCGACGCTGTTGTCATCGACTTCGTCGGCAAGGTTGACGGCGTTGCGTTCGAAGGCGGCACGGCTGAGCAACAATCCGTTGTTCTCGGCGCCAACCGGTTCATCCCGGGCTTTGAAGAACAGCTGCTCGGTGTCAAAACCGGCGAAGAAAAAGAACTGAATGTCACGTTCCCCGAGGACTATCCATCGGCGGACCTGGCTGGCAAGGCTGCCGTGTTCGAAGTCAAGGTGAGCGAAGTCCGCGCACCGAAATCACCTGAACTGGACGACGAGTTCGCAAAAGGTCTCGGCCTCGAGGACCTGGCGCAGCTCAGGGGGCTCGTGAAGGACCAGCTCAAGGCTGAACATGACACTGTCTCGCGCGCCAAGGCGAAGCGCGACCTGTTGGACAAGCTGGACGACGCGCACGATTTCGATCTGCCGCCGAACATGGTCGAGCAGGAATTCAACCAGATCTGGCAACAGCTGCAGACCGAAATGGACGCCGGTCGCGTTTCGGATGAAGACAAGGCCAAGTCGGAAGACGAGCTGAAAGACGAGTATCGCAAGATTTCCGAACGCCGCGTGCGCCTCGGCCTCGTGCTCGCTGAAATCGGCCGCATCGCCGACGTTCGGATCACCGAGCAGGAAGTGAACCAGGCCCTGATTGCCGAAGCCCGCCAATATCCGGGCCAGGAAAAGCAGGTCGTCGAATTCTTCCAGAAGAACCCGAATGCGATGGCCCAGCTGCGCGCGCCAATCTACGAAGACAAGGTTGTCGATCACATCCTGACGACGGCCAAGGTCACTGACGAGACTGTGTCTCGCGAGGACCTCTTCAAGGAAGAAGACGACTAGTTTTAGACCAATCCTGAACAAAAACAAAGGCGCCGGGCTTCAGAAGTGAAGTCCGGCGCCTTTTGTTTGCACGACACTGGGCAAGGCTGGTAAACGCTGTGTTAACCGCACTAGGCGAAGTTGACCGATAGCGATTCTGAAGGAATACGGCCCAATGAGCGTTCAGAGCATAAGACCGCAACTGACCGAGCAGGATATCGAACGCCTGATGCGGGGGGAAACCCCTGAGCAGCGCGCGTCGGTGGCGCACAGGGTGTGCCGGCGCATCGCGCTGGACGTGCTGAGCGACCGGGAAAAGGCCTTCGCCGACGAGATCATGGGTATCCTCGCTGAGGATTCCGCCGATCTTGTTCGCCGAACACTGTCCGTCACACTGAGAAATTCACCTGTTCTGCCACGCGCAATCGCGCTGAAACTGGCCCAGGATATCGAAGCTGTCGCCATCCCGGTGCTTCAGGATTCGCCGGTCTTTACCGATGAGGACCTGATCGAACTGGTGCTTGCCGTGACCGCAGCCAAACAGGCCGCGATTGCCAATCGGGAAACGCTGTCGATTACGCTTACGGAGGTCATTTCCGAACATGGCGCCGTCGAGGCCGTCAGGGCTGTGTCGAGGAATGAAGGTGCCGAATTCAGCGACAAGGCCTTTGACGACACGCTTCGGCGTTTCGGTCAGGACGAGATTGTCCAGACCGGCCTGATCAAGCGGGAATTCATTCCGACGCACATCGCCGAGAAGATGGTGTCGCTGGTGTCAGGCCAGTTGTTCGACATGCTCGTCAACCGGCACGAACTGCCGGCCCAGATGGCGATTGACCTTGCGGGCAGCGCGCGCGAACGCGCGACGATAGACCTTGTCGAACAGGCGGGGCGCACTCACGACTTGCCGCGCTTCGTTTCACAGCTGAACCTCAATGGTCGCCTGAGCCATTCGCTCATCATGCGTGCGCTCTGTTGCGGGCAAATGCCATTCGTCGAGCATTCGCTCGCCGAACTATCGGGCGTAGGCCATCAGCGCGTCTGGCTGATGATCCATGATGCAGGCCCGCTCGGCCTGCAGGCTGTGTTCGATCGCGCCGGCCTGCCACGCAAGATGCTTCCGGCGTTTCGGGCGGCCGTGAACGTCTTCCATGAAACCAGCCATGATGGTGGTCCGAATGATCGGGCCCGTTTCCGCGCCCGCATGATCGAGCGCGTGCTGACGCAGTTCCAGGCCATCCCGAAGGACGATCTCGAATACCTTCTCGACAAGCTCGACTATTATTCGGAAATGGCTGCCGAGGAAGACGTCGAGCAGGAAACAGACGCGGCCTAGGCGTCAGTTCTCGGGCGCGTGGCAGCATGAACGCCGATATTGGCCAGGTATTCACCGTCGCGCCAATGTGCGTTCTCAGCCACGATCAGGATGCCGGACGCATCTGCAACTTCGACCAGGTCCAGCAAGTCGCCATTCGTTTCCAGCGCGCGAGCGTCTACGCGAATCGTATCAATCAGCAGGCGGAGAGAATCGTTGAGTGGTGTCTGCCACGAACGCCGCATGTCGATTGCGACGCGGAAACCATGGCGGCGCAAGAGTCCGACGCGGCTGACATAATCGCTGACACCGCCCGCGAAGGCCGAATCCGAGAATTCGAGGCAGACTTCCTGTTGACAGAGCGAGGTCCGACGGATTGCTGCGTCACAGGCAACAGCCGTGTTGGCATGCGCGAGCGACGCGACCGGTGCGGGAACGAGGATAGGCCGCTGGCTTGCAGGCTGGCCATGTGTTGCGCTGGCAATGCGCGTCAACTGTTCTGACAGCCATTTCGCGGGGTTCGCCACTTCAGTTGGCTGGGTGCGCGGACCGAACACGACGCGCTCTTCGAAGGCCAAAGGCGTTTCGCAAACCTGGCCGAGGGAATCGCCGCTCAACAGGTGGACCACGCTGTGAAAGCGGAACACCGGGGGAGGGGAAAGGCGGCTCTGGCGATCGAGCGGGGATTGAGTGGCGCGCATGGCCTGTGTCCTTTCCTGTGTGTTGTCTATTGCCTTCCCTAAGGGCGAGAGTTGAACATCACGCGCAGATATTCGGCTGTATTTTTGCGAAATTTGACCAATCGAGGTTACGAGCATGACAAAGACCCCTTCGGACCCACGGCTTTCCGCCACTGTCCTGATCATTCGGGACGGCGAAAAGGCGCCCGAAGTGCTGATGGTGAAACGGCACTACGAGATCGATTTTGCGGCGGGTGCGCTCGTGTTTCCGGGTGGCAAGGCGAATGATGAAGACTCGGATTCGGCCTGGGATGCTTTCACGGATGGCGATTTCGGGCCGGTCCAGCAGGATGCGCGGATCGCCGCCGTGCGCGAGGCATTCGAGGAATCCGGTCTCTTGCTGGCGCGCCATGCCAACAGGCGGGGACCCGGCGCGCCACTCGTCGGCCCGGACATTTCTGAAATGCTTGCGCCACATCGCGGCCCGGTCGACAGGCGGGAAGAGAGTTTCCTGGGTCTGATGCGCCAGCATGACCTCGTCCTGGCGCTCGACAGCCTGATCCATTTCGGACACTGGATCACGCCGGAAATGATGCCGAAGCGTTTCGATACCCATTTTTATCTCGCGCCAGCGCCAAAGGACCAGATCGCGGCCCATGACGGTCGCGAGACGACGGATGCGGTCTGGCTCGGCGCGCAGGAAGCGCTCGACATGGAATTGGCCGGAGAGGCCATGATCATCTTTCCGACGCGCATGAACCTGGTCAAACTGGCCCGCGGCACGTCAGTCGCGGACGCTGCCAAGCGGTTCGGATCTGAAGACGTCGTCATGGTTCTGCCGCATGCCGGCAAGAACGAATCTGGCCAGCCATGCTTGTTCATACCGGAAGAGGCTGGCTACGGGCAGACTGTCGAGTTGCTGTCGCGCGTCAACGTCTGACTATTTGCTGGCGGTTTTCGCAGCGACCGTCTGTTCCAGCGCATCGCACACCGCGTCGGCAACCGACGCCGCGCTGTCCCCGGACCCGACACCGACAAAGGCTGCCCGGCACGCTTCGATGTGCAGATTGATCAGGGCCGAGTTTTCACCTGGGTGGGTGTCGCCGAGCAGGGTGCAAAGCGAGCCACACAGCCGGGAAATGGCGGGGTACCCGTAGGAGCCCGCGACACCATGAATGTTGTGCGATGCGGTGAAGACAGCCCGATACGCCTCGGGCGTCGCATCAGCTGACTGTGCGTCCGTCCATGCGGTGATCAGCTTGTCGAGGTCCGCCGTCATCCACGCTTCAAATTGACCTGACAGCGAGTCGACCGCCGCCTCCGCACGGTCGGCCATGTCTGCGGGATCGGCGCTGTGGACGATGTCTGCCTCGGCCTCTGCTTCGGGCACCGGCTCGGCCGGGCGGATCTTGATCACGCGGGAGATGTCGGGCGTCTGAACCTGTTTGGCGTCCGCCGAAGAGGATTTGTTGGCTGGCAAAAATTTTCCAAATAGCTTGCTGATCATCGCTTCGTCCCGAGTTTGTGGGGCAACGGTAACCAGCAAGGCTTAAAAAACCGCTGACAAATCAGGGGCGGCAAATTCAGAAAGCAAATTGTTCGCGCAGTATCCGCTCGTCCAGCGCGTGACCGGTGTCAAACAGCATCGTGAGGCGCCGGTCGCGGCTCTCGCGCACCTGCACATGGACGATATCCCGGACTTCCTGATTGTCGGCAGCAGCGGCGACGGGCCGGCGGTCCGGTGCAATCACGTCAATGTTCACGGTTGCATCATGACGCAGGAGCGCGCCTTTCCAGCGTCGCGGGCGAAACGCGCTCACCGGCGTCAGGGCCAGCAGGTTGGCGCCGATCGGCAGGATCGGGCCGTGGGCCGACAGGTTATAGGCCGTCGAGCCAGCAGGCGTCGCCACCATCACACCGTCGCAGGTGAGTTCTTCCATGCGGATCCTGTCGTCCACCGTGATCTTCAGGCGCGCCGACTGGGCCGTCTGCCGCAGCAGCGAGACTTCATTGATCGCCAGGGCCCGGTGCTGTTTTCCGTGCACGTCAGTGGCGATCATGCGTAACGGAACGATGCTGGCCCGTTCTGCCGCGTTGATACGCTCGACCAGTCCCTCAAGACTGTAATCATTCATCAGGAACCCGACGGTTCCGCGGTGCATGCCATAGACGGCCTTGTTGTCGTCGAACCGGCGCCGCAGCGTGTCGAGCATGGCCCCGTCGCCACCAATCGCGACAATCACATCGGCATCCGCTTCGGACACCTGCCCGTAGCGGCGGATCAATTCGGGCAGGGCGTCCTGGGCTTCAGGACGTTTCGAAGCGAAAAAGGCAAGGCGTGGTTGGGTCATTGCCACCACATGTCGGCGGCGTTGCCTGAATCGTCAAGGATTTCGCCAATTCTTCGGCAGGGAGCCAGCTGCCGCCAAGGGTGCGCTCTGATGACGCCTGTGTCAGGTTTAACTGGCGCCGGGCCGTCATTTCCGCTACTTTCGCGTCAAAATATGGAGGAGATGACTATGGCCGATGGTGCCCAGAATGTGGATGTTCGCGGATCAGTCAGCGCTGAAGAGTGGAAAGCGCGTGTTGATTTGGCGGCCATGTACCGTCTCGTTGCCCTGCATGGCTGGGACGACATGATCTTCACTCACATTTCCCATCGCGTGCCGGGTCCCGAGCATCACTTCCTGATAAATCCGTATGGCATGCTGTTTGAGGAGATCACCGCGTCCTCGCTCGTCAAGGTCGATCTCGATGGCAATGTCATCCAGGAAACCGAATATTTCATCAATCCGGCTGGGTTCACGATCCACTCGGCTGTCCATGCGGCGCGCGACGATGCTCACGTCGTCATGCACTTGCACACGGACGATGGCGTTGCGGTGTCGTGCCAGAAGGATGGCCTCATGCCGCTCAGCCAGACGTCGATGCTGGTGCGTCACGATCTGGCCTATCACGATTATGAAGGTGTCGCGCTGGACCTTGGCGAACGTGATCGTCTCGTCGCCGATCTCGGCACAAAGAACACGATGCTGCTCTACAATCACGGCACCATGTCCGTGGGTGGCACGGCGGCCGAAACCTTCCTGCGCATGTTCTTCCTCGAGCGCGCGTGCACCATGCAGGTCCGGGCGCTTTCGGCTGGACGCGATGGTGTCATCATCGCGCCGGAATCTGTTCAGAACGTTGTCAAAGGCCAGAGCAATCCGGAAGGCACGAACGTGCTTGCCAATCGCCTCGCCTGGCCAGCCTTGCTGCGCAAACTGGATCGCCAGTCGCCCGGATACGATTCCTAAGGGATTTCACGTATGCGACAAAAGCAGCCTTTGTCGTAGTTGAGGATTATCAAGCGGGCGACGCCCGCCTATTTAACCGCCAGACACAGTATAAGGGCGTTCTACAGCCATGAAGCATCTCAAAGCATTCGAAGACGCCCTTGGTGAAATCCATGGCGAAGGCCGCTATCGGGTTTTCATCGACCTTCACCGTCACCGGGGCCGGTTCCCGAAGGCGACGGCCCGATTTGAGGATGGCGAGCGCGAAGTCACGATCTGGTGCTCCAATGACTATCTCGGCATGGGCCAGGATGACGATGTCATCAACGCGATGCATGAGGCGATCGACAGTTTTGGCGCTGGGTCCGGCGGCACGCGCAACATTTCCGGCACGACTCGTTACCACGTCGATCTCGAGCGCGAACTGGCCGATCTGCATGGCAAGGAATCGGCGCTTTTGTTCACGTCGGGCTACGTTTCGAATGAGGCAACGCTGTCGACGCTGGGCAAGATCCTGCCAAACATGATCATCTATTCCGATGCGCTGAACCATGCGTCCATGATTGAAGGCATTCGGCGGTCGGGTCTGGACCGCAGGATTTTCCGTCATAACGACATCGACCATCTCCGCGCCTTGCTCGAACTCGATGATCCGGATCGTCCCAAGTTGATCGCTTTCGAAAGCGTCTATTCGATGGATGGCGATTTCGGGCGGATGGAAGAGCTTTGCGATCTGGCTGATGAATTCAATGCGCTGACCTATCTCGACGAAGTTCATGCCGTCGGCCTCTACGGGCACAATGGGGCAGGGGTGGCCGAGATGCAGGGTCTGGCCGACCGCATCGATATTGTCGAAGGTACGCTGGGCAAGGCTTATGGTGTCATGGGCGGTTATATTGCCGGGCACACGACCGTGATCGACTCGATCCGCTCAATGGCGTCAGGATTCATCTTCACGACATCGACATGCCCGGTCATGGCCGCTGGCGCGCTTGCAAGTGTCTCGAAACTGCGGACGGACGAAGGGCGCCGTTTGCGTTCGGTCCATCAGGCCAATGCGGCGCTGCTCAAGCAGAAGTTCACGGATGCCGGCTTGCCTGTCATGGAATCACCGTCTCACATCGTGCCGTTGCTCGTCGGCGATCCGGAGCGTTGCAAGGCGCTGTCAGATACGTTGCTGTTCGACTTTGGCATCTATGTGCAACCGATCAACTTTCCGACTGTCCCGCGCGGAACCGAGCGCCTGCGATTCACGCCAAGCCCGGTGCATGGCGAGGAGATGATGGACGAGTTGGTCGCTGCCATTCTGGCCGTCTGGAAGCAGCTTGGTCTCGACAAGGCCGCCTGAGGCGATTCGTTTACTTAAACTACATTGAATACTATAAGAATTATGACGACTTCTTCTTGCCGAGGCCAATATCCTTGGCATGCTGCGACCTGAGTTTGGCATAATTAGGCGCGACCATCGGATAGTCTGCAGGCAGGTTCCAACGCGCCCGGTACTCTTCCGGCGTCATGTCGTAGCGCGACCGGAGATAGCGTTTCAGCATCTTCAGCTTGCGACCATCCTCCAAACACACGAGATAGTCCGGCGTAATGGATTTGCCAATGGATACAGCAGGTTCCGGTGCTTCTGCCTTGGGCGTTTGGGCCTTTGACAGATCGATGATCGTGGCATGCACGGTTCTGATCAGTTCAGGCAGTTCCGCCGCAGGAACGGCATTGTTGGCGACGAAAGCCGAGATGATACCCGTCGCCATCTTCAGCACATCAGTGTCGTCGATATCACCCATGTCGCCCTTAGCCCCGTTGCGGTAAATATGCAAAATTCGCCAAGCAATTCAGTCCCGGCAAAGCTCAATACCATATGAATCGAAGTAATGGCACACAATATTCAAGACTGATTGTAAACAAGAATATGACGCGCACATGCAGTTCAAAGCAATTCGTCGCGGTTGCAGCAGGAGTGCAGGCGGCGTAAAGACTTCCTGACCCTTGCCACAGGAGATTCTCATGGCTGATACGGCGGCTCCGGCGCAGACTAAAAACCACGGATTTTTCACAACATCGCTGTCGGATGCAGACCCGGAATTGTTCGCGGCTATCGCCGATGAGCGTTCGCGCCAGCAGCACCAGATTGAACTGATCGCTTCAGAAAACATCGTTTCGAAAGCGGTGCTCGAGGCGCAAGGGTCGATCCTGACGAACAAGTATGCCGAAGGCTATCCTGGCAAACGCTACTATGGTGGCTGTGAATTCGTTGATGTCGCCGAGAACCTTGCGATTGAACGTGCGAAGGCGCTGTTCAATTGCGGCTTTGCCAACGTTCAGCCCAACTCTGGTAGCCAGGCGAACCAGGGCGTGTTCCAGGCGATGATCAAGCCGGGTGACACGATTCTCGGCATGAGCCTTGATGCAGGCGGCCACCTCACGCATGGCGCCAAGCCGAACCAGTCGGGCAAATGGTTCAATGCCGTCCAGTATGGTGTCCGCCGAGAAGATGACCAGATCGACTTCGTTGAGGTCGAGCGCCTGGCGAAAGCCCATCGGCCGCAAATGATCATAGCAGGTGGGTCTGCCTACCCGCGTCAGATCGATTTCAAGAAATTCCGGGAGATTGCCGACGAAGTCGGTGCCATCTTCCTCGTCGACATGGCTCACTTTGCCGGTCTCGTGGCGGGCGGCGCTCACCCGAACCCGCTTGAGCATTGCCACATCGCGACCACGACGACGCACAAGACCCTTCGCGGCCCGCGTGGCGGCATGATCCTCACCAATGACGAGGCCATCGCAAAGAAAATCAATTCGGCGATCTTCCCCGGGATTCAGGGCGGCCCGCTTATGCACGTCATTGCCGCCAAGGCGGTCGCATTCGGTGAAGCCCTCAGGCCGGAATTCAAAACTTACGCCGCACAGGTTGTCGCGAATGCGCAGGCAATGGCGGCTGCTTGTAAATCGGGTGGCCTGGATGTCGTTTCTGGCGGCACGGATACACATCTCGCGCTGATCGACCTGCGTCCGAAGAAGGTCACTGGCCGCGATGCCGAGCACGCGCTCGAGCGGGCATTCATTACCTGTAACAAGAATGGTGTGCCATTCGATCCGGAAAAACCGACCGTCACGAGCGGCATACGGGTCGGTTCGCCAGCGGGCACGACACGGGGTTTCGGCGAGGCCGAGTTCACGCAGATTGGCGAATGGATCGGCGAAGTCGTCGGCGCGGTCGCTGCGGGTGAAAGCACGGCAGTGGAAGACAAGGTCCGCTCCGAGGTCAAGGCGCTGACAGCCCAGTTCCCGATCTATAACGGCTTGGGAGCTTGATGCGTTTTGCGGTGTCCGTTCTGTGGTTCTGAGAATACAGCCGTAAAAGACAGCCGATCGGCTGAAGATGACACAGCTGTGCGTCGTCGCCGCGTTTGCGAAAGCTGCGGTGCCCGGTTCACCACATTCGAACGGGTCCAGTTGCGAGAGATCGTTGTGATCAAGCGCGATGGCAAACGATCGCTTTTCGAACGTGACAAGCTTTTCCGGTCCATCTCCGTCGCCGTGCGCAAGCGCCCGGTCGACCGCGACCGGATTGACCAGATGGTGTCGGGCATCGTGCGCAAGCTCGAGAGTGGCGGCGAGTCCGAAGTGCCGTCATCGCAGCTGGGTGAACTCGTCATGGAGGCGCTGAAACACGTCGATCCGGTCGGATATGTCCGGTACGCCAGCGTGTATCGGGACTTCAAGGATCCGAGCGACTTCGCCCAGTTCATCGAAAAGACGGCACTCGAAGAAGATATCGACGAGTCATGAGCGGTGTGAGGGTTACCCTCAAGATCGCGACCTCGCTTGATGCGCGCATCGCGCTTGCCGACGGCACCAGCCAGTGGATCACGACGAGTGGGTCCCGCGCCCGGGCCCATCAGATGCGCGGCGAACATGACGCCGTCCTTGTCGGCATTGGCACCGTGCTGGCAGACGATCCGCTGCTGACAGCGCGCACCGTTCCGATGCCGAAGAAACAACCCATCCGTATTGTCGCCGATTCCCGTGGGCGAACCCCGAAACACTCGCGGCTCGTGCAGTCCGTATCAAGCGGACCGGTCGTCGTGGCCACGGCGGGACAGCCGCAGGACATTCTGGCGGCCGGTGGTGTCGATATCTGGCGTTGCGGCAATGGCACGCGGGTCGATGTGACCGCGCTCGTGCGCCGCGCGGAAGAGGAGGGGATCGGCTCCATCCTTCTGGAAGGCGGCGGCACGCTCGCAGCGTCATTCATCCGGGCTGGGCTGGTTGACGCGATCGCATGGTTCCGGGCCCCCATCCTCATTGGAGGCGACGGCCTGCCTGCACTTGGTGGACTGGGGCTCGAAAATCTCGCCGCTGCGTCACGCTGGCGCCCTGTCGCGACGGAACGGATTGGAGACGACGTCCTCGACACTTATGTTCGAATTTAGCATAAGTCCCCCGAAGGATTGATCCCACCATGTTTACAGGTCTCGTCACTGACGTTGGAACGGTCCGCAAGGCCGAAGCACGCAACGGGCTTGTGCGCTTCGAAGTCGAAAGTGGCTATCCGTTGGACTCCGTCATTATGGGCGCCTCGGTCATGCATTCCGGTGCCTGCCTGACAATTGTCGACATGGGGCAGGGCGAGCGTGGCGCCTGGTTCGCCGTAGAGGCTGTGCCGGAGACGCTGTCAAAAACCATTCTGGGCGATTGGAAAGCCGGTTCCCGCGTCAATCTTGAGCAAAGCCTGAAACTGGGTGACGAACTCGGCGGTCATTTCGTGTTCGGCCATGTCGACGGCGTCGGGGAAGTCGTTTCAATCGAAGCCGAAGGCCAAAGCTGGCGCCTGACCATCCGACCGCCTGCCGATATTGCCCGCTTTTTTGCAACCAAGGGCTCGGCCGCCGTCAACGGCGTGTCGCTGACCGTCGCCGAGGCGCTGCCGAATGGCGACTTCCAGCTTGCGATCATTCCCCATACTTGGGAGGTCACGACTCTGTCGGAACTGACGCCTGGCGCACATGTGAACCTTGAGATCGATATGCTGGCGCGCTACGTGGCGCGCATGATAGGCGCCGATGCGCCAGAAGGGCCCTCCAAGAATGTCTGATGACTTCCACGCTGCGATCTCGTCGATCGACGAGATTATCGAAGATGCCCGCAATGGCCGGATGTATATCCTGGTGGATGCCGAGGATCGCGAGAATGAGGGTGACCTGATCATCCCGGCAAACTTCGCGACGCCGGAACAGGTCAACTTCATGGCCCGCCACGGTCGCGGCCTGATCTGCCTCGCGATGACGCAGGAACGGTCCCACACGTTGCGTCTCGACATGATGACGCGCAACAATCGCGAAAGCATGCAGACCGCCTTTACCGTGTCGATCGAGGCGAAAGAGGGCGTAACCACCGGCATCTCCGCACATGACCGGGCCCGCACGATTGCCGTCGCCATAGACCCCACTACGGATCATGACGACATCGTCTCACCCGGACATGTTTTCCCGCTGGTCGCCAAGGATGGCGGTACGCTGGTCCGCGCCGGCCACACCGAAGCGGCGGTCGACATTTCGCGCATGGCGGGCCTCTATCCTGCCGGCGTCATCTGTGAAATCATGAATGAAGACGGCTCGATGGCCCGACTGCCAGACCTCGTCTCGTTCGCCCAGCTGCACAATCTCAAGATCGGCACGATTGCCGACCTCATTGCCTGGCGCCGCGAGAATGACCGCTTCCTCGAGCGCCGCGTCGAATCCGTCCTGAACTCGACCTATGGGGAGGGTTTCAAAACGGTCTGCTTCCGCAACGCGCTCGACAATTCCGAATATATCGCCATCGTTCATGGCGAGATCAAACCCGATTCAACAACGATCGTGCGGGTACATCATCCCGACGTGCTTTCAGATATCCTGGGCGAGACCGGCCCGCGGCAGGGCCTGGTCGAAAAAGCCATGCGTATCATCTCTGAAGCCGATGAACCGGGAGTCATTGTCTTCGTCAATACCATGCGCCCCAATGTGCTGGCCGAGCGTCTTGGCCTGAAATCCGACACGCCCCGCGACCCAACCGCCCCCCTGCGCGAATACGGTATCGGGGCCCAGATTCTGCGCGAGCTCGGTGTTCGGCGCATGACCTTCCTGTCCGATACGCAGCCCACCCGCGTTGCGGGGCTTGACGGATACGGCCTGACCATAGAGGGCTGGCGCCGCTTGAACGAGGAGACTAACTGATGGCGGACCGCGTCCTCATTGCCATATCGAGATATTACAAGCGCATCAGTGACGAACTGGAACTGGGTGCGATGGCGGAACTGGAAGCTGGCGGCGCGAAAGTGACCGTCATGGAAGTGCCGGGCGCGTTCGAATTGCCGGGCCTGATCGCCATGGCAGCAGACAGCGGCCGCTTCGATGGCGCCGTGGCCCTCGGCTGCGTCATTCGCGGCGAGACGACCCATTATGACTATGTTTGCGGCGAGAGCGCCCGCGGCCTGATGGACCTGATCGTCCAGCGCCGCCAGGCCATCGGCTACGGCATTCTCACGGTCGAGAACGAGGCCCAGGCCTGGGTCCGCGCCGACCGCAAGCAGAAGAACAAGGGCAAGGACGCCGCCGAGGCCTGCCTGTCGATGATCAAGTTCCGCAAGGAACTCATTCGTTGAGCCAGCAGAAAATCCCTTTCGAAGTCATCCGCGCCCGGCGCGCCGGCGCCCGGCTGGCAGCGGTCCAAGCGCTGTATGAAATGGAGCAGACCAGCAAATCGGCCAAGGCGACCATTCGCGGCTTCATGGATGACCGTCTCGGCATCGGCCCGGACGAGCAACCGATCGAGGAAGCCGACCCGGACCTGTTCAAGGCCATCCTGAACGCCGTCGTCGAACATCAGGCCGCCATCGACACCGCCATCCTGTCGCGCCTGTCGGACGGCTGGAAACTGACCCGCCTCGACGCCACGTCGCGGGCCATCCTGCGCGCCGGCGCGGCCGAGTTCATCGTCCATCAGGAATTGTCGGAAGCGGTCATTCTCGACGAATATGTCTCGCTCGCGCATGACTTCTTCGACGAGACCGAAGCCAAGTTCGTCAATGCCGTATTGCAGAATGTCGGCCGCGACCTGAGAAAAGGTTCCGCCGCCTAGCCTGCCTTGCGGGCCCAGGCGCGCACATCCTCGACAAACAGGTCCGGCTTTTCCATCGCAGCGAAATGCCCGCCGCTGTCCATCTCGCTCCAGTGCGTGATGTTGTAAGCGCGCTCGCACCAGCTGCGCGGCGGGGCGGGGTACACCGCTTCTCCGGGAAAGTTCGCAAAGCCGGTCGGCGTCTCGCACCGCTTGCCTTCAGGTAGCACCGCGCCGCCTTCCTGGAACAGCGCATTATAATACCAGATGCTGGTCGCGATGGCGTCATTGACGAGATAGATCATCACGTTCGTCAGCAACTGGTCTTTCGAATAGACGCTGAACAGGTCGCCATCTTCCAGGTCAGACCAGCCTTGGAATTTCTCGATGATCCAGGCGGCCGTGCCCATGGGCGAGTCCATCAGGGCCATGGCCAGCGTCTGCGGCTTGGTGGCGTGCTCCATGAAATAGGCGCCCTCGCGCTGCATCGCGGCTTGCGACGCGCCGAGCCAGTCGGTCTCGGCCTGTGTTTCCGGCACGGGCGGGTTGGGCCGGAAGCCGACCATGTTGAGATGGATGGCCTTGCAGCCGCCTTTGCCGTCGACCGTGCCATGCTCATAGCCCAGCCAGGAGGTGACCAGGCTGCCCCAGTCGCCGCCCTGCGCCAGATAGGTCTCGTAGCCCAGCACATCCTGCATCAGCGTGTTCCACAGCTTCGCTGTCGCCCGCTGGCCCATCGGCGAGGCCGGCTTCTCGGAAAAGCCGTAACCGGGCAGCGACGGAATGATCAGGTCGAACGCATCCTCGGCCTTGCCGCCATGCCTGGACGGATAGGCGAGCGGGCCGATCGCCTCCCAGAACTCGAAGACGGATCCCGGCCAGCCATGCGTCAGAAGGAGAGGCCGGCTGCCGCCCGCTTCGCCAATGACATGCACGAAGTGGATGTCCATCCCGTCAACGTCCGCCTTGTAGCTCGGATAGCGGTTGAGATCGGTCTCTGCCTCGCGCCAGTCATAGCCTGTGAGCCAGTAGCGCTGCAGGTCCTTCATCACAGGTGTCGACATGCCATAGGCAAAGCCCTGCTCATTGGCGGGAGCCGGAAACCATTTGTAGTTTTCGACGCGTTCGCGGATCGCCTGAATTGTCTTGTCAGGAATATCGATTCGAAATGGTTTAGCTTTGGGCATGACTGTGTCCTCCTGCGAGGCAACATAGGCGCAATGCCGATGTCAGGCGAGCCGGACGCGAGGGCAGGTCAGACCGAAAAGCTCGTCCCACAGCCGCAGGCCGCTGTCGCATTCGGATTGTTGATCTTGAACGCTGCGCCGATCAGTTCGGTCGAAAAGTCGATTTCCGACCCACGCAGGAATTCGAGGCTCATCTCGTCGATCAGCACTTGCGCGCCGTCCCGCTCGACGATCAGGTCGTCCGCATTTGCGCCATCCGCAAAATCGAATTTGTAGGAAAAGCCGGAACACCCGCCCCCCTCAACAGAGACGCGCAGGAAGTCGACGCCGTCCTGTTTTGCCAGAATCGCGTTAATCCGCTTGGCAGCAGAGGCGGACAGGGTCACATCAGGGATTGTTACGGTGCTCATGCCCACAACATAGGAACGAATTGCGCTATGGAAAAGAGAGCCGTGTTTGCGACCCGCTTCGAAGACAGTCGGGGGCGCTATTTTGAAGAGGCGCCATCTGCCACCCGCACGCCGTTCCAGCGTGACCGCGACAGGATCGTCCATTCAACGGCGTTTCGCCGTCTGAAGCAGAAAACACAGGTATTCGTGGCCCATGAGGGCGACCATTACCGCACACGCCTCACACATTCCCTCGAAGTCGCCCAGATTGCCCGCAGCGTGGCCCGCACCCTCGGCCTCGATGAAGACCTCGCCGAAGCCATGGCGCTGGCCCACGATCTCGGCCATCCGCCGTTCGGCCATGCCGGCGAGGACCAGTTGGACGAGTGCATGAAGGCCTATGACGGCTTTGACCACAACGCCCAGACCCTGCGCATCGTGACCAAGCTGGAAGTGCGCTATCCGGGCTTTGAAGGCCTGAACCTCAGCTGGGAAATGCTCGAGGGCCTGGTCAAGCACAATGGCCCTGTGACGGGTCCGGACACACCGATCAGCAGCCTGCCAGCCGCCTTCCGCGACTTTCATCACCTGGCCGACCTGGAGCCTGACCAGTTTGCCGGCCCCGAAGCGCAGGTCGCCGCCCTGTCGGACGACATCGCTTACAATAACCACGATATCGACGATGGCATCGCCTCGGGCCTGTTCACGATTGACGACCTGATGGACATTCCCGTTGTCGGTGAGCAATTTCGCGGCGTCCGTATTGAATACCCCGACCTGAGCGACCGCATGGTCACCTATGAGGCCGTCCGCCGCCTCATCGGGGTCTGGATCAACGATCTCACCGACGAGACCCGTCGCCGAATCAAGCTCCACAAGCCTGCCAGTGCGGCCGACGTGCGCGCCATGGACGTTCCGCTGGTGGCATTCTCGCCGGAGCTCGAAGCCCGCCAGCGCGCGCTGAGGGCCTTCCTCTACGAACGCATGTACAAGCACTATAAGGTCAATCGCATGCGCAGCCAGGCCAAGCGCCTTCTGGCAGACCTGTTCAGTATCTTTCTCGCCGAACCCGAGACCCTGCCACCACCGTGGCGTCACGACGCCGAGCAGGTCACCGACGCGCGACGCGCCCGTATCGTCTGCGACTATATTGCGGGCATGACAGATACGTTCGCCATGGAAGAGCATCGGCGTCTTTTCGATGCCAGTGGCATGCGCTGACGGCCCATTTCGCGCCTTTCGCCCAGCTTGGGGCGCTGCCCGAGTCTGTGGAAAAGCCTTGATGTTCAAGCGTCATTAACGAAACGCCCCCTAATATTAACCTCAGATAATAATACTGAAGGACGTATTCCATGGGCAGATCGCGAAGCGAGAGGGGCAACTACGCGCCTTTTGACGATGACTACCGGGGATTCGAGGTCCGCGATGATGAAACGGCCCGCGGACCGTTGATCCTGGCGCTCGCCATTGGCGTGCTGCTGGTTTTTGGCGCTGTGGTCTGGAACACTTACCGGCAAGGCGTGCGCTCCAGTGGCGCTGGAATCCCCAGCGTCATTGCAGATGCGCAGCCCTACAAGCGTACGCCGGAGGATCGTGGTGGCGTTGCGGTTCCGGACACTGACAAGCGCTTCTACGACCAGATGGATGCGTCTGACCGGCCCGCATCTGAAGACACGAGCATTGCCGATTTCGAAGATGCCCGCAGCACGGAATTCCTGCAGGGCGGGCCTCCAATCGAGCTGCGGCCGGGCATCGAATCAGGTGACGCCAACGAAACGGATCCTGAAAACGGCATGCCGAACGTGGTCGCGGACCAGGTTCGTGCCCTCGCCAATCTCGACGAGCGTCCAGCCGAATCGGACGAGGATATTGAAATCGCTTCGATAAATCCCCCGCCCATGCCGATGGCTGCTGGGCCAATGGTTGCCTCACAAGGCATGTCCGAGTTCGAATTCAGCGATAATGGCGCATATCTCGTGCAGATCGCGGCCTTTCGCTCGGAAGAAGCCGCCGAGGCAGCCTGGCGCAAGGCATCCGGGGCCCGCCCTGATATTTATCGGGGGGCAGCGAAACACATCCAGCGGGCCGATCTCGGCGCCAAAGGTGTGTTCTACCGCTTGCGCATTGGCGCCTTTGCCGAAAGATCGGAAGCGACGGCCTTCTGCACCACGCTAAAGGCCGCTGGTGAAAACTGCATTGTGGTGACTGGATAGTGACGAAAGCCTGCATCCTCAGCGTCTCGGGACCGAGACTGACTCCGGGCGAGCGGTCCCTCTTTTCCGCGCACGATCCGTGGGGTGTAATTCTCATGGGCCGCTCTTGTGTGTCCAAGGCCCAGATTCGCCAACTTGTCTCTGACATCTGGGACGCGACAGGCCGATCAACGCTAATCTTTATCGACCAGGAAGGCGGCCGAGTGGCCCGCCTGAAGGCTCCGGAATGGCCGCTTTTCCCGCGCGGTGAAGACTATGCAACGATTTACCAGGCGGACCGGGAGCGTGGACTCGAAGCGGCATGGCTCGGCCACCGCCTGATGGCAGCCGAACTCGCATCCCTGTCGATCCACGCGGACTGTGCCCCCGTGGTCGATCTGCCGGTGCCCGGTGCCCATGATGTGATTGGCGACCGCGCGTTCGGAACTGAACCTGATCAGGTCGCAGACCTTGCCCGCGCTGCCCTCAAAGGGCTCGCAGATGGCGGTGTGGCCGGCGTTGTGAAGCATATTCCCGGACATGGCCGCTCGATGTCCGACAGCCATCTGGAACTGCCGCGCGTCACGGCTGGCGAAAATGAACTCGCCAAGGATTTTGACGCATTTGCCCGTCTCGCGGATGCTCCGATGGCGATGACCGCCCATATTGCTTACGACGCCATCGATCCAGGCGTCGCCGCGACCCTGTCACCAAAGCTTATTCAGGGCATCATTCGCGAGCGAATCGGGTTTGATGGCCTGCTGATGACGGATGATCTGGGGATGAAAGCTCTGGGCGGCAGCCTAACCACGCGTGCAGACGGAGCGATTGCGGCCGGCTGTGACGTGCTGCTGCATTGTTCGGGCTTCCTGAAAGAGGCGGACTCCATCCTTGCTGAAATGACCGAAGTCGCTGAAGCGTCCCCTGTGCTCTCTGGAAAACCGCGAGCGCGCGCTGAGCGGGCCGAGGCATTGTCGACAGCCGAGATGCCGTTCGACGGCCAGGCTGGCTGGGCCCGGTTCCACGAACTCTTCCCTGAATTCAAGGCGATGGCATGAGCGTAGACGCCATTTCCATCGATGCGCTGTCAGCTGACGCGCAGGACGCCGAAGCGGGTGATATCTTCCGTGTCGACGTCGATGGCTATGAAGGCCCGCTACATCTCCTGCTGGAACTGGCCCGGCGCCAGAAGGTCGACCTGCTTCACCTGTCGATCCTCGACCTGGCAATCCAGTACCTCGGTTTTATTGAGGACGCGAAATCGAAGCGAATGGATCTCGCTGCCGACTATTTGCTGATGGCGTCCTGGCTCGCCTTCATGAAGTCGCGCCTCTTGTTGCCGAAGCCGGAAAAGCCTGACGAAGACGAGCCATCCGGCGAGGAAATGGCCGAACGGCTCGCGTTCCGCCTCAAGCGTCTCGACGCCATGCGCACAGCCGTTCGTGAACTCGAAGCCGGCCCGGTCCTCAACAATGTCATCTTCCTGCGCGGCCTGCCGGAACAGCCGCGCGTGGTGAAACATACAGAATTCAAGGCATCGCTCTACGACCTGACCCAGGCGTTCGGCACCATCCGCGACCGCAAGGAACAGCAAGCGCCGCACAGGATCGAGCAGCAGCTTGTCCTGCCGCTGGAACTGGCGCGTACGACGCTCCGCGCCCTTCGCGCGCAATTGACTCAATGGTCGAGCCTCGATGAAATCCGGTCCACGATGACGGACGTCGATCCGTTGTTGCCACCGCGCTCTGTCACCGCCAGTGTATTCGCGGCAGCACTCGAACTCGCCCGGGATGGCGAAGTTGATGTGCGTCAGGACGCCCACTTTGCGCCACTTTACCTACGTAATGCAGGAACCAACCCCGGGGAGGGCAGGGATGCAACCGCTTGAGAAGTTTGAAATGATGGAAGATTCACCAGAAGAGACGCGGGATCCCTTGGCCCAGCTGTCCTTCGCGTACAAACGCTCCGAAGCTGAACTCGCGGGCGGCATCGAGGAGTCCCTGTCAGAGGGGATCCGGCGCGCCGAGGCTGTTCTGTTCGCTGCGGGTGAACCGCTGTCGGCTGAACAGATCGCGGAAATCCTGCCGCATGGCGTCGAGTCGGGCGAAGTGCTGATGGCGCTGCGCGCGATGTACGCCAATCGCGGTGTGAACCTGGTTGAAGTCGCCAATAAATGGCGCTTCCAGACAGCCACCGACCTCACCTACCTCTTCGTCGAAGAGCGCCAGGTCCAGAAGAAGCTCGGACAGGCCGCACTCGAGACGCTTGCCATCATCGCCTATGGCCAGCCCGTCACGCGCGCCGAAGTCGAGGCCGTTCGCGGCGTGGCCGTCGCCAAAACGACAATCGACACGCTGATGGAAGCCGGCTGGGTCAAGATCAAGGGCCGTCGGAAGACGCCGGGCCAGCCGATGACCTACGGCACCACCGATGCCTTCCTCGAGCATTTCGGTCTCGAAAGCCTCGACACATTGCCGGGCAAGGCCGACCTTGCGGCAGAAGGCCTGTTGTCCGACGTCATCCCGTCCGGCTTCCAGATGCCGGATGAAGAAGCCCTCAACGAGGAAGACATCCTTATTCAGGATGCATCGGATGTCGAAGCCATTGATGCCTTCGTGACGGACTATATGGACGAAGAAGACGCGCCCGCGACAGACATAGAAACCGCATCAGAAGCGGTCATCGAGGATATCCCCGCAGAGATTGTGGAAGATACGCTCACGGTCGCCGACACACAGGACCAAGAGGACGAGGCGGACGATAGCGCCGTCAGCGTCTTTGCCTATCTCAAGCCGCGTCCGCGTGCGACTGAAGACGAGGACGAGTTCGATCGTGCCCGCGTCAAGGCCGCCGTCGTCCAGCTCGCTGCGACACCGCGCGAGCCCGAACGTCCCATGACCGATTGGGACGACGAGGAATAGTCATCACAGGACCGGCGGTTCGAACCTGAAGCGACGCTCATCGTCGAACTGGCCAAGGATATCGTCCTCGGCGGTTCCCGCGCCGATATTGTGAATGACATAGGGGTGGCCCATTGGCGTCACCTTGTTCGAAACGATACCGATATGCGGCAGCCGCCCATCCAGCCGCATCGTATAGAGGTCGCCAGCTTGCCACTCGGCCAGCGAAGCGGGCACGGCAAGCTCGGTCCCGTACCGGCGGAAATAGGTTTCCAGATTCGGCACGCGGCGATGGTCAATATTCCTGTCCGGCCGCGTCAGGCCCCATATCTTCGGGTAAGCGTTGAATGCAGACGCCATATCGTCATGGACAGCTGATTGCAGGTCGAAATCGAAAGCGTCGCGATACGCCCTGACGACGACATCTGTGCAGACGCCGCGATCGCGGGGAACGTCACCATTCGGATAGGTGAGACTGACATAGGCCGGATTGTAAGAACGCGTGATTCCGATCTGGCTGCGCGCCGCGACGATGAGGCGGGACTCCCAGGGGATCAGCCGCTCGCCAAGGACGCTCGGAACGAGGGGCAGGGCCACAAGGCCGGAGAAAGCGGCGCGTCGTGTGATCATCTCCTGAGAGGATCACGCCCATGCGGCAGGATTAGGTCAAAAATGGTGCGCAATGGGATCGGCTATGGACCGAACACCCCCTAGCCACACCCTGCGGACCCACGCGCCACCCCCGCAGGACGCCCGTTCAGAACCCCTTCAAAACCGCAATTTCGTCGATATCAGCCCGTTCCGCGCGCAGAGAATTGACCGGATGACCGGCGTCAGGAATGCCAACCGCCATGCCGCACCAGACCATTTCGTGCTCGCCCAAACCGAAATGTTCCTTCAGCATCGGGCGGAGTATTCCCCAGCATTCCTGCATGCATGTCCCCCATCCGCGTTCCTCCGCGAGCAGGGCCAGCGTCTGCAAATACATGCCCGTATGACCCCACTGACCATGGCCCATCCGCTCGTCAATCACAATGAATACGGCGACCGGCGCGCCGAAGAAGCGGAAATTATTGGCGAACCAGGCGATGCGTGCGGCGCGGTCCGCCTTGGGGATATCCAGCACCTCATACATCATCTCTCCCACACGCCGACGGCGTGCTTCATGCGGCTGCCACAGGTCCTTGGGATAGATCGGCCGGTCCGTCGGTTGTCCCGCCGGGCTGTCCTTCAGGACACCCGCCGCCTTGCCGATCACCTCGTCTTTGGCCGCCCCCGTCACCACAATCACCCGCCACGGCTGCGTATTCCCCCCCGAAGGCGCGCGCTGCGCAGCGGTCAGCCAGGCGCGGATATCGGCTTCTGACAGGGGCTCGGGTTTGAAGGCGCGCGTTGATATGCGTTGCGCGACGGCTGTTGAAACATCCATGAAAAAGCCTCCCATCAGGAACTGATGAGAGGCTTATCAGGCTTTGCGCGGCGTCAGCCAACACGCTTATTTCGGATGGCAGATCACCGGCATCCACGTGTAGCCCTTCACGAAGGCACCGGACGTATACGATGGCTCGTCCAGCACTTCGATATGGCTGAAGCGCTCCATGATTTCCTGCCAGAGGATCTGCAGCTGCAGTTCGGCGAGGCGGTTGCCGACGCAGCGGTGGATGCCGAAGCCGAACGAGATGTGCCGGCGGGCATTTTCGCGGTCGATGATGAAGTCATTCGGACGGTCCCAGAACCGCTCGTCGCGGTTACCGGAGACATACCACATGGCGATCTGGTCGCCCTTGTGGATCGTCTTGCCGTGCATTTCCACGTCTTCCAGTGCTGTACGGCGCATGAAGGCGAGCGGGGTCTGCCAGCGGATTGTTTCCGATACCATGTTCGGGATAAGCGACGGGTCAGCCTTCAGTTTCTCGTATTCCGACGGGAACTTGTTGAGCGCATAGACCGAACCCGTCATCGAGTTGCGGGTCGTGTCATTACCGCCAACGATCAACAGGATCACGTTGCCCAGCAATTCCATAGGGGTCAGGTTGCTGGTCTTTTCGCCATGGGCGAGCAGGCTGATCAGGTCGTTCTTGACCGGGGCGGCCTGACGCTCCTGGTACAGACCCATGAACGCGGTCAGGCATTCCATCATTTCCTGCTTCCACTGCACCTCGCCACCGGGGCAGATGTCAGGGTTGTTCATGTTGGTGGAAACGTCCGACCAGCGGGTCAGGTCGCGCCGGCGCTCGAACGGATAGTCGAACAGGGTGGCGAGCATCATTGTCGTCAATTCGACCGACACCTTGTCGACCCAATCGAACGGTTCACCGACCGGCAGGGAATCCAGAAGGCCCTGGGTCCGCGAGCGGATCAGGGGTTCGTAGTCTTTGAGCATGTTCGGCGCAACAGCCGGCTGGACCGTGCGGCGCTGTTCGGCATGGCGCGGTTCATCCATGGCAATGAACATCGGCATCTCGAAATCTTCGAGCGGCTGGCCAAGCGTGATGCCACCATGTTCCCAGCTGGACGAGAAGCGCTTGTGATCGACATCAATGGCCATGATGTCTTCATAGCGTGTGACCGACCAGTACGGCCCGGCAAAGCTGTCCGGTGTGAAGTGAAGCGGGTCTTCGTTCCGCAGGCGCTCCAGACGGTCCCAGTACTTGCCCTGGCGCCAGATTTCGGGATCGATGAAGTCGAATGTTTCGATGTCGAGGGTGGAGGCTGGCGGCACGTCTTCCCCGACCCGGAGATATCCGGGGTGAAGCGGCTCACGATCCGAAACTTTCGGACGTTCGAGTGCAGGATGGTCAAAGGTCTGTGCTGTATCAGCCGCCATGTTATTTCCTCCAGTGCGTCCCCGTTCGGGGGCCCAAGTTTGATGTATCAACCTAGATACCATGGTCAGAATGAAAAAACCATGACGCAGGCGTCATTTATTATTGTTAACCATCGAGTCAGGCCGGATGGCGTTCTGCCCGGGCATTTTGGAGCGCTGCGCGGATCGCGATGGACAGCGATTTTCGCTCGGGGCAGGTCAGGAACCGGCCGATAACATAGGCGGTCCGGCCGTGCTCGATTCGCAACCAGCTTGTCGGGTTCAGGGGCTCGTCAAGCTCTACCCGGGTGAACGCCGAAGGGAGTTCGACGCTTTTTTCGGATCCATCCGCTGCCCGATGGCGCAGCTGCATCGTCTTTGCTGTCACGGTGACGCGCGTCTGTTCACGTTGTCGCCGGAATGACGACCGAAACGCAATATAGACGGCCAGTGCATCAAGCCCGAAAAAGCCGACGACTGGAAAGGCACCCATGGACAGGAACGCCGCACCGCATGCGAAGCTGGCGACACCGACGACCGTCATCAAGACGGCAAACGCCCTCGGGCTGAGCGACCGGTTTGGTGTCAGCAGGGCATCAAAGTAAATGACTTCGTCGATCTCGCTCATGGAAGAATAATAGGTGCAACCTTGCGCGGCGCAAAGTGCGACCTAAACACATCCATCATGCCTGATGAAAAACCGCTCCCGTCCCCGCGCAAGAAAAAGCGGGCGCCCAGAACATTCAGTTTGGAGCGCGCGACAGAGCTCTATGAAGCGCTCGCGCACGACCGACCCGACCCGCGCACGGAGCTGAACTTTACAAGCCCATTCACGCTTGTCGTTGCTGTGGCATTGTCAGCGCAGGCGACAGACGTGGGCGTCAACAAGGCAACGGCAAAACTCTTCGCTGTCGCCGATACGCCAGAGAAGATGCTGGCCTTGGGGGAAGAAGGCGTTGCCGAATACATCCGCACGATCGGTTTGTGGCGGAACAAGGCAAAGAACGTGATCGCCCTGAGCCGGATGTTGATCGGGAAATTCGATGGAGTCGTGCCCAATACGCTGGACGCCTTGCAGCAATTGCCGGGCGTCGGCCGGAAAACGGCAAATGTCGTGTTGAACGAGGCTTTCGGCGTTCCGACCATTGCGGTCGACACGCACGTATTTCGCGTGTCGAATCGCACCGGCCTTGCGCCTGGAAAGACGCCGGAAGACGTCGAGAGGGGATTGGAACGTATCACGCCAGCGCAATTCAAGCATGGCGCACATCACTGGCTGATCCTGCATGGTCGCTATGTTTGCAAGGCGCAGACGCCGGAATGCTGGCACTGCGCCATCGCACACCTGTGTAAATACACGCCCAAGACGCCTGATCCCGCGACCGTTTCGAAATTGGGACCGCGCAAGAAAGCGCCGCCGCGCAAAACCGTGATGTGACATATCTGCCAGCCGGTTCGCCTGCCACCAGCTGGCCACAATTCCATAACGACTTGGTCACGAAATGCCGTGAAACGGGGCTCCGAAGAATAGGAGTCTCATCATGTCCAAACGCAATCGCCCATTATCTATTATCGCCCTTGCCAGCGCTGCCATGCTTGGCGGCAACGCAGCTGTCGCCCAGGAAAATGACGGCTGGAGCGGTGAGGCCGCATTCAGCGCCGGCTATACGACCGGGAACACCGAAACCACCGACCTCGGGCTTGGCATTGATGTCGCGCGCGAGCAGGGCGTCTGGACTTACGAATTCGTGGCTGACGGTGAATATGGCGAGCAGGACGGTATCGAAAGCCGGAACCGGTATTTCCTTTCCGGAGATGTTGATCGCGAGCTCAATGAAAAGCTGTTTGCTTTCGGCCGGACATCATATGAAGTCGACCAGTTCACAGGTTTCGACAGCCGGACGTTCGTGGGTGGCGGCCTCGGCTATCATATCTACGACGGTGAACAGACCAAATGGACTGTGCGGGCTGGTCCCGGCGTCAAGATCGACGAAGTGAAGCGCATTATCAGCACGGATTCGCTGGGGGCGGCGCTCATCATTCCAGCAGAAACAGTTTCGTCATTTGGTGCAGTTGCCCGGTCTGCGTTTGCTCACAAGCTCAACGACAATGTCAAATTCACCAATGAGACAGACGTGCTGTATGGTGAAACATCGACGCAAATCGAAAACATGGTTGCGCTTACAGCATCTGTTTCGCAGGCCATATCAGCCCGCGTGTCGTTTAACGTCCGATATGACACCAATCCTGCCGACGGCTTTGAGGACACTGATACAGCCCTGAAGGTCGCGCTTGTATATGGCTTCGGTCAATAAGCGGTCAGCGTGAGAAGTCCGGCCGCCAGCGCATCGAAACGAAGAAATTGTAGCTGCGGTTTATGCCGTCGATGTCCCCTATATTGGACTCGACGGCCTGGTCTGAGAACGAGAAGTACTCGAAGCCCAGACCGACTCTGAGTTTCGAATTGATGTGGTAAGTCGAGCCGGCAAAAACATTGCCGTACGTGCTGATGTTCGTGTCGTCGCCAATGACGATGAAGTCTGGATTGATGTCGGCGGGGCCTTTGAAGTCGAAGTCCAGGATTCCGCCACCAACGCCGATACCAACGAACGGACGCAGTTTCTTTTCCGGTCGGAAGTCCCGGAACACGTGCAGGCCGAGCGTATGCGAATCGAAATCGCCTTTCGAGGTCAGCGCACCATTCAGACCGGTGATTTTGGCCCATCGACGCGAATACTCGGCTTCGACGCGCCATACGTCCGAGAAGCGGTATCCGACAGCGCCGCCGAATTCCCGGCTAGCGGAAAAATGAAGATTATTCTGATCGTTGATCGCACCATAGCCCCGAAAGGCAAGGTAGAGCCCGTCGTCCTCCAGTGCCTGCGCTTGGGCTAGTCCGGCAAAACATAAAGCGGCGGTAGCGGAGAGGGCAGTTCTCATCATCAGGCAGTGTATCCTCGGGCGCGACATCAGGCAGTGTATCCTCGGGCGCGAATAGCGCACTGAACGACTCTCAGACGCGTGTCGAAGTCGCCGACCTTTTCCTATGAACCGGATTTCAGACGCCGCGCAACGGCGGACGCCATCATCGTTCCCAGTTCCGGCCCTTCGAGGGGATACAGGTAAGGTTCGATCAGCTCCAGTTCCATGAGCAGCAAGCGTCCGTCCGGCCCTCTCAGCATATCGACCCTGCCGTAGAGCGGCGCATCGTCAAGCGTGGAGATGACCGATGCGGCGACCGCAAGATCTTCGGGCGACGGCGAGATGGCTATCTCCGTGCCGCCATATGTCGACTGAATGCGGTAATCCCCCGCAGCGGCGCGTTTGACCAGGGCATGGCAGAACGCGCCATCGACGAAGATGAAACTGATTTCACCCTCTTCCTGGATCATTTTCAGGAAAGGCTGGACCATCATTGCGTGCGGCATGTCAGGAATCGGATCGCCGCGCCCCAGGCGGTGCTGGTCGGCCGCGCCAGCACCGATTTGGCGCTTGAACACAAGATCGTCGCTTCCGAGTTCGTCGAATGCCGCCGCCGCGAGTTCTGGTGTTGCCGCGTCGAGCCAGAGTGTCGGAATCAATTCGGCACCTTTGGCCTCCATTTCCCGGAGATAGGTCTTGCGGCTGTTCCTGCGCACAAGTGCGGCGCTGTTGAACAATGTCGTGAGTGTACCGATCCGTTCCAGAGTGGTCAGGAATTCGTCGATCCTGTCCCAATAGTCCCACGTCGTTCCGATGATAGCCGCGTCGAATGACGACCAGTCAACGTCCGGGGCATCCCAGGCCAGGTCGTGCAGGCTCATGCCGAGCACCGCAAAGGCCGGGTTCAGCGCATCCATCATATAGTCGTGCTCAAACGCGTCGCTGCGACGTGTCGGCGACCCGGGCAGGGTGACCCGTGATGAGAGGTATGCGATTTTCATCGTCGCCGTTTAGCATGCCGCGTGGTTGCGTCCAGCAGCCTTGTCTGGCAATCGGCGGGTTTGGAATTCAAGGCAAAGTAATCATGACCTCCACCCGTTTTGACGTTGTCGGCTTGGGCAATGCGATTGTTGACGTTCTGTCCCGTGCAGATGATGCCTTCCTTGAAGAGTGGGGCATCCAGAAAAACGCGATGAACCTGATCGAGGAGCCACGCGCCCATGCGCTGACGGCGGCCGCAAAAGATCCCATCTTCACATCCGGCGGCAGTGGCGCGAACACCATTGCAGGCGTCGCCAGCTTCGGCGGGACAGCGGCCTATATCGGGAAGACAGCGAATGATGAGCTCGGGCGGCAGTTTCGTACCGAGATGGCAAGCACGGGTGTGCCATTTGCCACGCATCCGCTCAACTCTGGTCCGGCCACCGCGCGCAGCATCATCTTCGTCAATGAGGATGGCGCGCGCAGCATGAACACATTCCTCGGCGCGTCTGTCCTGTTCTCGAAGGATGACGTCGACGAAGCGGTCGTGCGCGCCGGCAAGATTCTCTATCTGGAAGGGTATCTGTTCGACAAGGACGATGCCAAGACGGCCTTCATCCATGCATCAGAAATTGCCAAATCGTCCGAACGGCTCGTAGCGCTGACGCTGTCTGACAGTTTTTGCGTCGATCGGCATCGCGACAGCTTCCTGCACCTCGTGAAGGGGCACGTGGATATCCTGTTTGCCAACGAAGAAGAGCTTTTGTCTCTCTACGAGACGCGGGATTTCGACGAAGCCATATCGCGCCTGCAGGCCGACACGGCAATTGCGGCTGTGACAAGAAGCGAGAAGGGCTCTGTCGTTATCGGCGACGGCGACCCGATTGCCGTTGCGGCCGAGCCTGTCGATAAAGTCGTCGACACGACCGGCGCTGGCGACCAATACGCGGCCGGTTTCCTTTTCGGATATGCGAAGGGCCTGCCGCTCGCGACCTGTGCGCGGCTTGGCCATATCGCCGCCGCCGAAGTGATCAGCCATTTCGGGCCGCGTCCGGAAGTCTCGCTGGCCGGTCTTGCCCTGGCAGCTGGCATCAAAGCCTAGGCGAGCATCCGTTCGACATAGTCCAAACGGTCGTGACCGAAGAAAAGCTCGTCTCCGACCAGAAAACTGGGCGCCCCGAAAATGCCGCGCGCGACGGCTTCCTCCGTGTTGGCCCTTAGCTCGTCTTTCGCCGCATCCGAGGATGCCAGCGCCGCGATCTGGGCCGCATCGAACCCGTTTGCTGAACACATCGCGGCTACGGCGGCTTTGTCCGACGGATCCAGCGGCTCAGTCTGTCCCCAACACGCGTGGAAGCAGACGGTAATGAACCTGAGCTGTTCGGCCGCGTCAGGTTCCAACCCGATCGTCGCCCTGACCAGTCCAAGTGTGTTCATCGGAAAAGCGGGATTGGGATAAAAGGGCAAACCGATATGGTCGGCGCAGCGCTGCATATCTCGGTTCATATATGCGCCCTTGGCTGGCACCATGCCGGGCGGACGATTGCCGGTTGCCTGCATGACTCCGCCCAGGAACATGGGCCTGAAAACCAGCTTCGCGCCGGTCCTTTCTGCCACGCCTTGCGCGACCGGGAGGGCGAGGTAGGCTGTCGGACTTACATAGTCGAAAAAGAACTCGAACGACTTGCTCATGCTTTGCTCCCGAATCATGCTTAAGTACTGTTTTGGAACTTAGTAGACTTCAATTGGACGTGTCACGTATGAAATGGTCAGAGCTGTCAGATAATTGGTGCCCGGTCGCGCGGACCCTGTCGATACTGGGGGATCGCTGGACTCTACTGATCCTGCGGGACTGCTTCCTCGGCCTGTCGCGGTTCGAGCAGTTTGCCGAGTCGAGCGGCATGACGCGGCACATTCTCGCTGACCGGCTCAAACGCCTTGTCGAGGCGGGTGTCCTCGCCAAACAAGCCTATTCCGACGCGCCGAAGCGCTACGACTACGTCCTTACCGAGAAAGGGCAGGAGCTCGCGCCTGCCATGATGACACTTCGCGACTGGGGAAAGAAACATCTGCCCGTCCGCAGGGCGACGGCGAACTGAACGTCAAAGCCTAGAGTATGAACTTTGACAGGTCGGCATTGCTAGCAAGGCTGGCGACGCGTTCATTCACATAGTCCGCCGTTATCGTGATCGTTTCACCCGACTTGTCCGGCGCATCGAAACTGATTTCATCAAGCAGGCGTTCAAGCACCGTCTGCAATCTGCGCGCACCGATGTTTTCGACAGAATTGTTCACGGCTTCAGCGAGGTCGGCCAAGCGGTCGATCGCGGCGTCCTCGAACTCCAGGGTGACATTCTCTGCCGCCATCAGCGCCTGGTATTGCTTTATCAGGCTGGCTTCCGGTTCAATCAGGATGCGGCGCAGGTCATCACGCGACAGCGGCTCCAGTTCGACCCGGATGGGCAGGCGCCCCTGAAGCTCAGGCAGGAGATCGGATGGCTTGGACAGGTGAAAGGCGCCGGATGCGATAAACAGTATATGGTCCGTCTTCACGGCGCCGCGTTTCGTCGACACGGTCGTGCCCTCGATCAGCGGCAACAGATCGCGCTGAACCCCTTCGCGGCTGACATCGGCACCGCCCTGTCCCTTGCGGACAGCGACCTTGTCGATCTCGTCGAGGAACACGATGCCGTCTTCTTCCACCGAATGGACCGCCTCGCGAATGATCGCATCCTCATCGAGCAGGCGATCAGCTTCTTCCTCGAGCAGCGGGCGATAGGCCTCTTGGACTGTCGTGCGGACGCGTTTGCTGCGCCCTCCCATGGCCTTGCCCAGAATGTCAGACAGGTTGATCATCCCCATCGATCCGCCCTGGCCTGGAATATCGAGCATCTGCATCGCGTTTCCGGTATCCGTAAAATCGATGTCCACTGGTTTGTCATCCAGTTCTCCGGACCGCAATTTTCGGCGGAAAGCCTCACGGGTCGATGCTTGGGCGTCTTCACCGACCAGTGCGTCTAGCAGGCGTTCTTCAGCCGCATCTTTGGCCTGCTGGGACACGCCTGCGCGCTTCTTTTCGCGGACCATGCCGATCGCGGCCTCGACCAAGTCCCGGATAATCTGTTCGACGTCGCGGCCGACATAACCGACTTCCGTGAACTTGGTCGCCTCGACCTTCAGGAAGGGCGCATTGGCAAGCTTGGCGAGCCGACGCGATACTTCGGTCTTACCCACGCCGGTCGGCCCGATCATCAGGATGTTCTTGGGCGTGATTTCGCCGCGCAGGGCCTCAGGCGCCTGTTTGCGACGCCACCGGTTGCGCAGGGCGATCGCAACGGCGCGCTTGGCACCGTTCTGCCCGACAATGTGACGATCAAGCTCGGCGACGATTTCACGGGGTGTCAGGTTTTGCATGCGTGTCTTTCAGGAGGAAATGGGGTGCCGGCGACAGGACAGGTTAAATGTCGAGCGTCTCGAGCGTGAAATTCGCGTTCGTGTAGACGCAGATGTCCGCTGCAATCTGCATGGCCTTGCGTCCGATGATTTCGGCATCGTCTTCGTATTCGTAAAGCCCACGCGCCGCGGCAAGCGCAAAGTTGCCGCCCGACCCAACGGCGACGACATTGTGTTCGGGCTCAAGCACATCCCCGGCGCCGGTGATTACGAGCGTGACGTCCTTGTCGGCCACGATCAGAAGAGCTTCAAGTTTTTGTAGGTATTTTTCGGTTCGCCAGTCCTTTGCGAGTTCGACGGCGGCCCGCTGAAGCTGCCCCGGATGGCGCTCGAGTTTCGCTTCCAGCCGCTCGAACAGCGTGAACGCGTCGGCGGTCGCACCGGCGAATCCGGCGATGATATCGCCCCCCGCGATGCGTCGCACCTTGCGCGCGTTACCCTTCATGATCGTTTGCCCCATCGAGACCTGGCCATCGCTCAGAATCGCCAGTTTGCCCGATTTCCGGACGGCAAGGATCGTGGTGCCATGCCAGATCGCATCAGATTTTGTGTCGTGTTTCATGCCCGCAGATGTGGCCGATAAGGCACGCCAGTGCAAGACATCTGCGATCATCTGTCATGTGTTGGCCGAGTGTCACAGAACTGTCGCGGATCAGCAGTAAGGGGGGCATCAACAACGGGGATTTCGGACTGGATGGTTCAACAGCTCGGCCTTTTGCCCATGGGTTGGTTGATGCTCGCATTGCTCGCGATGCTTGCGTCAGGCGGCTTTTTCGTGGGCCGTGTCCAGGCGGAGCGATTCTCCGGAGCGGGGGCAGCACGGACCCACTCGAGACCCAACTATCATGGCTATTACGTCGCGATGTGGACCTTCGTCCCGGCGCTGATCGTGGCGCTCGGATACGGCCTCCTGGGCGATGGAATCGTCCGGTCAATGCTTGCAAGCGAACTTCCAGCCAATTTCACGGACATGCCCCGCGTCGAACTTGACGTGTACCTGAACTCGGTCGCGCGCGCGGCGTACCATCACGGATATACCGGTGCCGACCGCGTGTTCTCAGCGATCATGAACCGGTTCCTGGAGCTTCAGGGGTTGGTCAAGGTCGCAACCATCGGGCTAGCCCTGGTCTGCGCCGCCGGTGGCTTTCTGCTCGCGCGCCGCCGGGTGGCGCCGGAATTCCGGGCGCGCAACCGCGTGGAAGGTGGCATTGAGATTTTCCTGTTCCTGTGTGCTGCCATCGCGATTGCGACGACAATCGGAATAGTCGCGTCGCTCCTCTATGAAAGCCTTCGCTTCTTCGCCGAAGTACCATTCTGGGATTTCCTGTTCGGAACGCGCTGGAACGCGCAAACGAGCGCCGAGTTTGGTGCTCTGCCGCTGTTCTTCGGAACATTCATGATTGCGTTGATCGCCATGCTGATCGCGGCACCGGTCGGTCTGTTTGCGGCAATTTACCTGTCAGAATATGCGGGACCGAAAGTACGTGGCTGGGTCAAACCGATCCTTGAAATCCTCGCAGGCATTCCGACCGTGGTCTATGGGTTCTTCGCTTTGCTCGTGGTCGCTCCGGCGATCCGCTCAGTCGCCATATGGATCAACACGACGCTGATTTCGGCAGGGCTGGCGAGCGAGCCACTTCTGGCCGCCCAACCGACAAGCGCGCTCGCGGCAGGCCTTGTAATGGGCATCATGGTGATCCCGTTCGTGTCATCCCTTTCCGATGATGTGATCAACGCTGTGCCGCAAACATTGCGTGATGCGGCCTATGCAATGGGCGCGACGAAATCCGAGACGGTCAAGCATGTCGTTTTGCCGGCGGCGCTTCCGGGGATTATCGCATCACTTCTCCTGGCGGTGTCGCGCGCCATTGGTGAAACCATGATCGTGGTCATGGCCGCTGGCCAGCGCGCCCGCATCTCAGCTGACCCGACTGCCGATTTGACCACGATCACGGTCCAGATCGTTGCCCTGCTTACCGGCGAGACGGAATTCGACAGCCCGAAAACCCTGTCCGCTTTCGCCCTCGGCCTGGTCCTTTTCGTGATCACGCTGTTCTTCAACCTGATCGCCCTCCGGGTCGTCCAGAAGTATCGTGAAAAATATGACTGACGTCGCTCCAGACCCCTTCAGGAACGAGAAAGCGCTGCGTCGGCTGAAGAAGCGACGTGCAGCAGACGCGCGGTTCAGGCTGTATGGCCTGTCTGCAATCGCCTTCGCATTGCTGGCACTGTCGGTTCTGGTTGCGTCAATTGGCTTTCAGGCCATCTCGGCTGCGACCTATCACAAGTTGCGCTTCGACATCGTTCTTGATCCGGCAGTGATTGCCCCGAAGGGTAACGACACGCCAGCCGAAATTTCGCGCAATGTGGATGGATTTTATACCCTTATCCGTTCAAATCTCGAGGCGACTTTCCCCGAAGCTGACGAAGACCGGATGGCAAGTCGCCAGCTTGGTGAGCTCGTCACGCGATTGGCTGTTTTGCCAACGGCAAAATGGGTCGCCGAGAATCCGACGCAGATCGGTCAGACAGCGACGATCAAAGTGCCGCTGAACGATGATCTCGACCTCTATCTCAAAGGCGCTGTTTCGAAAGAATTCCGTCTCCGTCTGGGCGACATCAGTGCGGTCGCAGAAACAGCGCCTCGGCAAGTGCTACTGACAGGTGCAGGCGCATTCAAGGCGCTCGAATCCCTGATCGCTGTACAGCGTCAGGAAGTGGGAGACGCGGTTGATGCGCGCTCGACCCTGGTTTCATCCGGCACGGCAATGGGGCGTGTCACCAGTCTGAGTACAGACACCCTCGAGATGACGCTTTTGACCGGTTCGGCGTCAGACTTCCGCACAGGTCGCCCGATGGCGCGGATGATTGCCCTGCCTGAATCGCAACGAAATGTATCGGACCTGCAGATTGCCTGGACGCTGGCGCTCAAGGATATGGGACGCATTTCGCGTGTTCCCCACACGAGCCTTCTTACCCATACAGACAGTACGTATCCCGAGTTGGCCGGCGCGCTGGCGGCGATCGTGGGATCGCTGCTCACCATGATGGTTACGGCGTTTATCGCCATTCCCATCGGCATATTTGCCTCGGTTTATCTTGAAGAATTTGCGCCTCGCAACCGTCTGACCGAGATTATCGAAGTCAACATCAACAACCTGGCTGCCGTGCCGTCGATTGTGTTCGGACTGCTTGGCGCTGCGGTGTTTCTGGGCTTTTTCGGCTTGCCGCGTTCGGCGCCTCTGGTGGGCGGTCTCGTGCTGGCGCTGTTGACTCTGCCCACGATCATTATTGCGTCGCGCGCCGCGCTGAAATCGGTGCCGCCTTCGATTCGCGCTGCAGCGCTCGGTGTGGGCGCTTCGAAAATGCAGTCGGTCTTTCACCATGTCCTGCCCGTGGCCGGACCCGGCATCTTCACCGGCGCAATCCTCGGCATGGCCAGGGCGCTGGGCGAGACGGCGCCATTGCTGTTGATCGGCATGGTGGCGTTCGTCGCCGATGTGCCGACTGGACCGACAGATGAATCCACGGCGCTCCCGGTGCTTGTCTACAGCTGGTCGACAAATGCCGAGCGTGCATGGGAACCGATGACGGCAGCTGTCATCGTCATCCTACTCCTGTTCCTGGTAACGATGAACGGTATTGTCGTCTTGCTGCGGCGGCGGTTTGAGCGGAGATGGTAATGGAAACCACAATGACAGAAAGCCGCGAAATGTCGGCGGCGGGGATCAAGATGGACGAGACGCAAGGCCTTACCTTTCCGAGGATCGACTGCAGAAACATTGATGTTTTCTATGGTGACAAGCAGGCGATCTTCGACATTTCGCTGCCCGTTCCCGACCGTTCCGTCACGGCATTGATCGGGCCTTCCGGGTGCGGCAAGTCTACGTTCCTGCGGTGCCTGAACCGGATGAACGATACGATCGAGTCCTGCAAGGTGACCGGCGAGATCATCATGGACGGGGAAAACATCAACGACCCGGGCATGGATCCCGTGTTGCTTCGGTCGCGCGTCGGCATGGTATTCCAGAAGCCGAATCCGTTTCCCAAATCGATCTATGACAATATCGCCTACGGTCCGCGCATCCATGGACTGGCGGCCTCGCGTGAAGATCTCGACGCGATGGTGGAAAAAAGCCTGCGACGGGCCGGACTTTGGGACGAAGTCAAGGATCGATTGACTTCGCCTGCGAACAGTCTCTCCGGCGGACAGCAGCAGCGTTTGTGTATTGCCCGCGCCATCGCCGTCAGGCCGGAAGTGATCCTCATGGACGAGCCGTGCTCTGCGCTCGACCCTGTCGCGACCGCGCGCATCGAAGAACTTATCGACGAGCTGCGCAAGCGCTACTGTATCGTCATCGTGACCCACTCGATGCAACAGGCTGCGCGTGTGTCGCAACGTACCGCATTCTTCCATCTGGGCGAACTCGTCGAAATGGGTGAAACCGACCAGATATTCACCAATCCCCGGGAACGTCGCACCGAGGATTACATCACCGGTCGTTTCGGATAGGATTCTGAGCATGTCTGATCATATTGTTTCTGCTTTCACCGACGAACTCGACAAGCTTGCGGCGGATATCCTCCGCATGGGCGGCATCGTCGAGACGATGATCCTCGATGCCTGCGCGGCCGTGAACAAGAACGACGTCGACGTCGCGCGCGATGTGGTGGCGCGCGACGAGCAGGTCGACAAGATCGAAGCCGATGTGGAACGCCAGATCGTCAGCCTGATTGCCCGGCGCCAACCGATGGCACATGATCTTCGTGCGGTGTTTTCCGCATTGAAAGTGGTCGGTGAACTCGAACGGATTGGCGACCTGTCAAAGAACATCGCCAAGCGCACGCAGCGGCTGGACGAGAATGTCGGCGCCTCGATGCGCAAGGGCATTTATCGCATGGCCAGTCCGGTTTCGCGGCAACTCAATATGGTCCTGGATGCTTACGCCACGGGCAACGCGTCCGAGGCAAAGGCCGTTTGGGAGGGTGATGAAGACATCGACCAGCACTATAACTCGCTGTTTCGGGAAATGCTCACCTATATGATCGAAGATCCCCGGACCATCGGGGCAGGGGCCCATATGTTGTTCATGGCCAAGAACCTGGAACGCATAGGCGATCACTGCACGAACATTGCCGAGTTCGTCTATTTCCAGGCGACAGGGGAATACCTCTTGTCAACCGACAGACCGAAAACCCCCCATTTGGACGGCTGACGGCCGTTTGCGAGGAATATAGAATGAAACCTTTCGTGCTCATCGCAGAAGACGAGAGCGCCGTCTCTGAACTGTTGCTCTACAACCTGCAAAAGGAAGACTACGAAGTCGCCATTGCGGCCGATGGCGAAGAGGCGTTGATGATGATCGATGAACGCGCGCCAGACCTCATCCTTCTCGACTGGATGCTTCCCAAGGTCAGCGGCATCGAAATTTGCCGTCGCATTCGTAGTGGTGGCGCAAATCCGAACATGCCTATCATCATGCTCACTGCGCGCGGTGAAGAGAGCGACCGAATTCGCGGTCTTGATACGGGGGCCGATGATTACGTCACCAAACCCTTCTCGACCACTGAGCTGATGGCGCGCGTACGGGCCGTTCTGCGGCGCATTCGTCCCGGTCTCAAGGAAGACAAGGTTTCCGTCGGTGACATTGTGATTGATCGCGTCGCGCATCGCGTCATGCGCAATGAAGGCGAAATTCACCTCGGCCCGACCGAATTCCGGCTGCTCGACTATTTCATGCAGCATCCCGGCCGCGTGTTCTCGCGTGAGCAATTGCTGGATACGGTCTGGGGATCAGACGTGTATGTCGAAGCCCGCACGGTCGACGTTCATGTCGGTCGCCTGCGCAAGGCGCTCCGGCAGGACGGCGGCGAGGATCCCATCCGCACCGTCCGCTCTGCAGGCTACGCCCTTCGGGGTGACTAGAATATTTCGTTCAGGAAATTGGTGAGCGACGCGAAACTGCGCCGGTCGGCATCGGCATTGTAGACCGTGCCCATATTGGCGTCATTTGCGCCGAGCGTTGTGAATGCGTGCATGGATTGTCCATGCGCATGCAGCTGCCAGTCGGCACCGGCGCCGTCCATTTCCTTCGCAATCGCCAGCACGTCCTGAGGCGTGGCCATCGGATCCTGCCAGCCGTGCTCAATGAGGACTTTCG
Organism: Hyphomonas sp.; assembly: GCF_037969335.1. GTDB lineage: Bacteria > Pseudomonadota > Alphaproteobacteria > Caulobacterales > Hyphomonadaceae > Hyphomonas. Next base: position 43,276 of record NZ_JBBKXE010000083.1, read on the forward strand.
CCTTGATTTTGGGGGAGGGGAGGTTATCGGCTGGCGCGAACAAGCCATGGAACGAGCAGACACCCAAAACGTCATGGCCAGCGCGCGCCATATCGAGAACGCTCAGCCCGCCAAAGCAATAGCCTATGGCGGCCGCCTTGCTGCCATCCAGGCCATCTTGTGTCTTCGCGGCAGCGAGGCCACCTGCAAGACGTTTCTGAAGCTCCGCCCGGTCGCCGACGAGCGGGTTCATCAGGGCCTGGCATTCCTCGACGCTCGTGCCGCGCTTGCCCTTGCCATACACATCCATGGCAAAAGCCGCATAGCCGAGCTTGTCAGCAACCAGTTGGGCCTTTTGGCGCTCATTGTCGCCAAGACCGCCCCAGGCATGCGCGATCACGACAAGCGGTACGTTCGATTTCCCGGCGGGACGGACAAAGAAGCCCTCATACGGTTTGCCATCGACCTGATAATCAACTGCGCTCATCGGTTTCATCCTCTTGTGGTTGCTGTGGCCAGATACACGACATTCATTGCAGGGTTTCAACCCCGGCAGCGATTAGTATGCGCTTTCTAGACTTCTTCCCTATTTCTGGCCCCATCGGATAACCACGAAGGAGCCACACAATGGCAAAGTCGAAATCGAAAGCTAAAACAAAGACCCGCGCGAAGGCCGAAAAAGTCGGCAAGGCGATGGAAGCGCATTCCGCTGACATGGCGCACAAGATCTGGCTCGCAGGCGTTGGCGCCTACGGCAAGGCGTATGATAGCGCGCTGGCGGGTGCGAACGTCCTGAATACGCAATCGGCTGATGTCTTCGAAGACCTCGTCAAGCGTGGCGCTGAAATCGAGGGCGATGTTCGCTCGCGCCTCGGCGGCGATGAGCGTGTTCTCAAGGCCAGCCAGAAAATGGCCCAGGCGGCTGCCGGCGCCCGTGAATTCCAGGTTCAGGCCCGTGACCAGTTCGAGGCTCGTATGGAGCGCATGCGCGACCTGCTCGGCGTCAAGGGACTCGGCACCAAGGGTGAGAAGATCCACAAGAAGCTCGAAAAGCTTGAGGACGAAGTGTCCGAGATCGCCGCAAAGGCAAAAGCCTTCAAAGGTGACGTGAACCTCAAGGCCCGTCTCTCGCGCCTCACCGCCGAAATCGAGTCCGTTGCCGGCGAGACAGGCGCAGAAGTCGCCAAAACCGCCAAGAAGGCTGCCAAGAAGACGTCAGCCGCCGTCAAGCACGCTGTCGCCCCCGAAGCCGACACGAAAGCCAAAACAAAAGCCAAAACAAAAGCCAAGCCCAAGGCTGCTGTCGCGGATGACCTCTCGCAGATCACAGGCGTCGGTCCGGCGCTCGTGAAGAAGCTCACGGCCGAAGGCATCACGACCTATGCCCAGATTGCCGCTCTCAAGAAGGCTGATATCGACGCCCTCGACGAGAAGATCGGCGCACGCGGCCGGATCACCCGGAACGCCTGGGTGAAGCAGGCAAAAGCCCTGATGAAATAGGGCCGACGAGACGGATGGGCGGCTTCAGAACGAAGCTGCCCATCTTCTCATGCAAGCGTGCCCTCATAATGGTCAATCATGCGGGAGAGCGCGTCGAAACCGGCTTCTCCCATATAGGGCACGATCAGGCACATCACCTGGAACACGGTTTTGTGGATCAGGCTCGGGCCGTCATGCACTTCGTTCCCGATGGAGTCATTGGCCAGCCAGAACGTGATCGACATCATGATCTGGTCCGTCAGAGCCGGCTTGAGGCGCGGATCGAGTTGCAGCACATCGCTCTCGGCAAGATCATGCAGCACGCGCGTGATCGTCCGGCGCTTTTCGGCAACGAGTGCGCGGAACCGGACGGCAAGATCGGGATAGCGGTCTAGCAGCACGCCAAGGTCGCGATAGAAGAAGCGGAAATCGTAGATCTCTTCGAGAATGATATAGAGGTAGACCCAATTGTCCTCGATCGACGTCACGCCGCCCTTGGAGCCCCGCAGGATGACACGCATTTCATCCTCGAAGGCGCCGAACAAGGTCCGGATGATCGCGTCCTTGCCTTTGAAATGGTAGTAAAGATTACCCGGACTGATTTCGAGTGCATTTGAAATATCGACAGCCGTCTGTGGGGCTTCGCCTTCCTGATTGAAGAGAAGCAAGCTGGTTTGAAGGATGCGATCGCGTGTTTTCATGGCTCTACTTGCATTTTGGCACGCAAATATCACTATGGAACGAATTTTGTTTCAAATATTACAAGTCTCTCTTTCCGGAATTGAAAGAGAAAATAACTAAGTCGGCGGCGCAGGCACGGGTGTCAGCGGAAGACCGACGCATAAAGGGATGAGCGAAAATGCCGACACCACAGGAAGAGATTGCCAGGAATGCTGCCGAAAGCACGACGGCGCTGAACCCGCTCATGGGAGGCATAAACCGGCAGGAATTGCTGGGCGCCGTCGCCATGATGCTGCGGTCCACCATGACGAACCCGGTCACCACCGCCAAGACCGCCGGCAAGATCACGGCTGAGAACGCCAAGATCCTGCTCGGCAAGTCCGACCGCAAGTCGAACCGCAAGGACCGCCGCTTCCAGGACCCGGCCTGGGAACACAATCCCTTCTACAAGCGCGGCATGCAGGCCTATCTCGCCACGCAGGAACACCTCAATGAATGGGTTGGCGAACTCAAGATGAACGAGCTTGAGCACGCCCGCGCCAAATTCGTGATGGGCATGATCACCGATGCCATGGCACCCACGAACACGCTGCTCGGAAACCCTGCGGCGACAAAGCGCGTCGTCGATTCCGGCGGCATGTCGCTCCTGAAAGGGCTGCAGAACCTCTATACCGACCTCACGAAAAACGGCGGCATGCCGTCCCAGGTCGACAAGCGTCCGTTCAAGGTCGGTGAAAACCTCGCCACGTCCAAAGGGTCGGTCGTCTGGAAGAATGATCTTCTGGAACTGATCCAGTACACGCCGACGAGTGAAAAGGTGCACAAGATACCGATCCTGATCATCCCGCCCCAGATCAACAAATACTACGCCAACGACCTCACGCCCCATACATCGATCGTGCAATTCCTGCTGTCTCAGGACCTGCAGCCATTCATCATCTCCTGGCGAAATCCGACCAAGGAACATGCGGCTTGGGGACTCACCGATTATGTCGACAGCCTGATCCAGGCCAGCGAAGTCATCCGCAAGATCACCAAGTCGTCCAAGATCAATGTGGGCGGCGCCTGCTCGGGCGGCATCACCACGGCGACGTTCGCGAGCCTTCTCGCCGCTGCCGATGACAAGCGTATCAATGCCCTGACATTCATGGTCTGCGTCCTCGATCCGAAACGCGACGACAGCGACCTCGGACAGATCGTCTCCGATGGCAGCCTCGAGATCGCCCGCAAATATTCGAAACGGAAGGGAATCCTGAAGGGCGATGATCTCGCGCGCATGTTCGCCTGGATGCGCCCGAACGACCTGATCTGGAACTATGTCGTCAACAACTACCTGATGGGCGAAGACCCGCCACCATATGACGTTCTCTTCTGGAACAATGACACGACGAACCTGCCGGCCCAGCTGCATTCGGACTTTCTCGATTTCGGCATGACGCAACCTTTCGCCAATCCTGGCAAGGTCGACATCGCCGGACACAAGGCAGATCTCACCAAAGTCACGTGCGATTCGTTTGTCGTTGCCGGCCTCACAGATCACATCACGCCGTGGAAGGCCTGCTATCGCACGCCATCACTGCTCGGATCGAAGCATATAGAGTTTGTCCTGTCCTCCAGCGGCCACCTGCAATCGCTGATCAATCCGCCGGGAAACCCGAAAGCCAAGTATTTCGCCAGTTCCGAGATCAAGCCGACCGCTGACGAATGGGCTGCGACGGCTGAAGAGCATGCCGGATCCTGGTGGCCGCGCTGGGGTGCCTGGCTGAAGGAGCGTTCCGGCGCACTGAAGGTGTCACCCAAGTCTTGTGGCGGCGAGGCATTCCCTCCACTTTATGCAGCACCGGGCAAATACGTCTTTGACGAATAACGCGCCCGTCGTGCCGAACAGACCAAGGAACCAGCTCATGGCCGCAACTGAACCGCGCCCGAGAATCACGATGCAGGATATTGACGGCGTCATGCTGCGCACGGCCTTCTGGGCTGCCCGGCAGGATGAGGGCAAGCGCCCGCT
>NZ_JBBKXE010000084.1:0-20865 GCF_037969335.1 Hyphomonas sp.
CCGGCTTCCTGCATGTGGTAGCCGGAGATGGAGATGGAATTGTATTTCGGCATGTTCTGCGACGTGTAGGCGAAGATGTCCGAAATGATCCGCATGCTGGGCTTGGGCGGATAGATATAGGTGTTGCGAACCATAAACTCCTTGAGGATGTCGTTCTGGATCGTGCCGGCCAGCTTGTCCGGCGTGACACCCTGTTCCTCGGCAGCCGCGATATAGAGCGCGAGGATCGGCAGGACGGCGCCGTTCATGGTCATCGACACGGACATCTTGTCGAGCGGGATGCCCGAAAAGAGGGTGCGCATGTCGTAGATGGAATCGATGGCGACACCCGCCATGCCGACATCGCCGGAGACGCGGACGTGATCGGAATCATAGCCGCGGTGGGTGGCGAGGTCGAAGGCAACCGAGAGGCCTTTCTGGCCAGCGGCCAAGTTTCGGCGGTAGAAGGCGTTGGAATCTTCAGCGGTGGAGAAGCCGGCATACTGGCGCACGGTCCAGGGCTGGTTTGTGTACATGGTCGGGTAGGGGCCACGGCCGAACGGGGGGAGGCCCGGATAGTCATCGAGATAGTCGAGACCCTTGGTGTCTTCGGCCGTGAATGCCGTTTTGACGGCGATGCCTTCGGGTGTGTGCCATGGCTCGCCCAGCTTGGGAGCTGCGGTCTTGGCGTGCGGGGCGCCGAGTTCGGTTTTAGTGAAGTCAGGGAAAGTGGTCATTGGGAAAGCCCCAGTTCTGCTTGGGCGAGCGTCAATGTGTGGAGCACATCGCAGCCCATGAAGATGTTTGAGTCGATGCCTGGCGCTTCGAACTTGCCCGCGAGCCAGATGTGGCGCGCACCGGCGGCTTTCAGCGCGGCAGCAGCGGCTTCGGCCTCATCTGGATAGCGTGTGTCGCTGCCGCAAATGACGGCAATATGGCAACCGGACGCCTTGTAGCCGGCCGCGAGTTCCGCGGCGGATTTCGGCACGACGGGCGGTTCTTTCGCAGCGAGTCCGCCAGCGGCGAAGAGGTTGCGGGCGAAATCTGCGCGGCCTGAATGTTCGGCGACAGGGCCGAGTGTCGCGAGGAAGATGGCGGGCTCTTTCTTCGCGGCAGCGGCTGTGTCGCGCAGCGCCTCGAAGGGTGCGGCCAGGTGGATGGGAAGGAGCGGTGTGCAGGTCTCGGCCATGCCCGGCGCGGCGGGGGCCGGTTTCGGCTTCACGGTGTCGGCGACGGGCGCAGCGATCTCTTCAAGCAGCGGGAATTCACTGACGCCCGTGATCGGCACCTTGCGTTTGGCGATGTCCTTGGCGCGGGCATCGCGGACCGTGGCGACGCGCGACTGGAGCGCACCGGCGAGGAGGGAGCTGGCGAAGCCGCCTTCCTTTTCGATCTGCTGGAATTCGGTCCATGCGGTGTTGGCGAGGTCTTCGGCGAAGCTCTCGGTGAACCAGGCACCGCCAGCGGGGTCAGCGACGCGGCCGAGATGGCTTTCTTCCATGGCGATGATCTGGGTGTTGCGGGCGATACGGCGGCCGAGTTCTTCCGGGATGCCGAGCGCCGAATTGAACGGGCGGACGGTGACGATGTCAGCGCCGCCAATGGCGCCGGCGAAGGCCGCCGTGGTGCAGCGGAGCATGTTGGTCCAGGCATCATAGCGGGTCAGCATGCGGGCCGAGGTCGTCGCCTGGATACGCATCGGCACCGGAGCGACCTCCAGCAATTCAAGGCAGCGGGCCCAGAGACGGCGGGCGGCGCGGAGCTTGGCGACGCCGAGGCCGTAATTGGCATCGAGGGCGAGGGAGAAGGTGATGTGCGGAGCAAGGGCGGCGAGATCTGCGTCCGGGCCGAGGCGGCGCAATGTGTCGACGGCACTGGCGATCAGGGCGCCGAGTTCCTGCGCGTCCGAGCCACCGGCCTCGTGCACCATGCGGGCGTCGATGCGGAGATGGCCGGTGCCGGGCAGGTGTGTCGTGAGGGTGGCAAGGGTGTGGGCGAGGCGCTCAAAGGTCTCTTCGAGGCTGGTATCGAGGCCGCCGGTGCGGGCGAGCGCGCCGAGCGGGTCGAGATTGACATCGAGCTTCAGGGCGGATGCGTCGTCCTGCGCCTGCGCCCATTCGATCAGCAGCTCGGCAGCGTCGAAGCCGGCATCGCGCGTATGATCGAGTGCGACCGGAGCGATGGTGGCGTTCACGCCTTTGAGGACAGTGGTGAGCGTGGCGAGGTCTGTGACCTGCACGCCGGTCTCGCCTGTCGGGTCGAGCGTCAGTTCAACCGACGAGACGCCGCGTTCGAGGTCGCGCAGGATTTCGGCATTGGTGGTGGCCGGGTCCGGATGGGTGAAGGCCTGACGGATATCCCAGGGCAGGTAGGCGTCCGGCGCGGCGGTAGGCCCGCGCAGGTAGGGCGCGACGCCGGGCGTGCCGAGCGGTTCGGTCGCCGAGGGGAAGTCGCTTTCGCGATACAGCGGGCGCACGTCCAGACCGTCAGCCGTGTGGCGCGTGATCGAGTCGATGCCCTTGCCCTTGAGGGCCTTGTCGACGGCGGCCAGCCATTCGGCTTCGGTCGCGTCCGCGAACGCGTTGCTGAGGGGGAGGATGTCGTCTGCCATGGTGTACGGTGCCTGTATTCACTGGTGTGCCTAGGTAATGGAGTTGACGCCAACGTAAGGTCAAGGGCTAGCGCAACGGCAGGGGTGCGGCCTGATGCCCGGACGCGCGCTTGTGGACCCGTCTGGAAGCGTATTTACTGCAGCCACAGGGATAGAATGGGCAGGTGCAGATGCGCCGCCAAGCAGGAAGGCACCTACAGATGAGACTGGACAAAGCGCGGATCGCACCGCTGACCGATGCAGAGATGGACGCCGAACAGAAGGAGACGCTGGAGAAAACGTTCCAGGGCCGGCCCGTCTACAATATTTTCCGCACGCTGGGCCGGGCGCCCAAGGCGTTCAAGTCTTTCATGCGCTGGGGTGGCTATATCCTGTCGGATTATAACAGCCTTGCCCCGCGCGAGCGCGAGATCGTCATCCTGCGCACGGGTTATAACTGGAAATCGGGCTATGAATGGGCTCAGCATGTGCGCATCGGCAAGGAATGCGGCCTGACCGACCTGGAGATCCAGCACATCAAGGAGGGCCCGCTGGCCCCAAGCTGGTCGCCGCTGGAAAGCGCGATGATCCGCGCCGTCGACGAGCTGACGACCGATGCCTTCATCACCGACCGGACATGGGGAGAACTGGACGGCCTGACCGAGAAACAGCGCATGGACCTCGTGATGACCGTTGGCCAGTACACGCAGGTGTCGATGATGCTGAACTCGTTTGGCGTGCAGCTGGACGATGACCTTGAGCTGGATCCGGACCTCGAACGGTAAGCGGAAATTCCCGTTCTCTTGCGCCGGTATCAACCATATTTGGCGGCTGGGGATCGGGCCGCCGCCGTGTCGGGCGCGCTTTTCTTGCGCCCGGCGCTTCTGGCCGCGGGGTCGATCTCGAGATCACATGTCACGCGATTGCGGCCTGCGTCTTTCGACACATAGAGCGCCTGGTCGGCGCGCGACATGAGGCGCGACAGCGATTCACCGCTGCGCTGTTCGGCAACACCGAAGCTGGCTGTGATTCCAATGCGGGTTTCGCCATCCTGTATGCTGGTCGATGCAAACCGGCGGCGTATCGACTCGGCCAGTTCCGCCGCCATGGCCAGTGAGACGCCCGGCAACAGGAGCGCAAATTCTTCGCCGCCTTGTCGTCCTGCGACGCGCCCGAATTTCGCATAGTCGCCAATCAAGGCCCCGAAGGACGCGATCACGCGGTCTCCGAAAGCGTGGCCATGATTATCGTTCACGGATTTGAAGTGGTCGAGATCGGCCAGAATGAGGCTGACGGGTTCCATGGAATTGTTTTGCAGGAGGACTGTGCCTGCGTCATCAAATCCGCGGCGATTGTTGATGCCGGTCAGAACGTCCGTTACCGAGCTGTCGCGAAGATCGTTGAAAATTGCCTGGCTAAAGACAACAAGCAGGGTCATTCCCATTGTCACCGCGCAGGCCCCGACGACAAAGTGCATCGTGAAGATGAAGGTCGTCTCGTTGTGATTTGCGGCAGTCAGAGGGCCCGCAGCAAATAGCGCGATGGCGATAGGCCGCAGAAAGCACTGAAGGCAGGATACCGCATAAACCGCCAGCAATACCCGGTCCAAAGTACGATCCAGTTTTCGGCGAAACGCGACCAGGCCAATCGCGGCCAGGATACCGCAGCCAAAATTGGCGCTGAAGGACCGTATCCAGTGGGCCTCGATCACCATCAGGTAAGCGTAGACGACCAGGTGGAGGACAATGACACCACCCAGTAGCTTCCATGGCGCCCGGCCCCGGTAGTGAAGGGACAGTCCACCGACGAGCAAGGCAATCGTGATGGCATACAGGCCGGCAATGGGAACCCGCGTAATCAGAAGCGTACTGTTCTGGAATATCAGATCTGCAATGAAAGAGAGCGCGCCAAACACATAGGATAGCGAGATGACAAGCGAACTGGTGGTGGGGCGCATCTGGTAGATACAGAGAAAACCGACAGCAAACAGCCCGAACACAAGTGGGTTCATCAGCTGGAAATATACCTCGGTTAGCATCTGCTATTATTTCCCCAATGCGCACGGCTTGTGGTTCAGGCCGTTCAAGCGGTGGGCGTATATTAAGGGCAGTAAGGTTAGGTTTTTCTGAACCGATCAATTCATCACAAAAAGTTAATCCTCGGTGGTGGCGTGGTCGGTCGGCGCGACCACGATCTCATCATTTTGCGGGTGTGAGCCCGCCGAAGCAATGCCGTCGCGTTGCCAAGTCATGCGGATAATGTTTGTGTTTTCAGGTGTGAGGCCAGAGGCCCTCAGGCAACAAAAACTGCTTGCCTGAGGGCTGATCGCATTCTGTAACTGTAGGGACGTGCCGGATGGACTGGGAATTTGCGACCAAGTTTCTCGGGGCGTTGTTCGCCATCATGAATCCGTTCCTCAACCTGCCGATTTTTCTCGCGCTGACGAATGACAAAACCGTGGTGCAGCAGCGCGCCATGGCGATCAGGGTCGCTATCTATTCCGCCATTATGTGCATCGCGATCTCGTTGGCCGGTGCCAGTATCATCGCCTTCTTCGGCGTTACGGTTGACGCCTTTCGGGTCGCTGGGGGCCTTGTCCTGCTTGGGATTGCGTTCTCGATGCTGCATGGACGAGCGATTACGTCTCATGAACGCGGCGATCATGAAAAAGACGATGATGAGGCACAGGACGAAATTGCATTCTATCCCATGACGTTCCCCATGATTGTCGGTCCCGGAACCCTTGTGACATTGATCATCTATGCGGCCCAAGCGACTGATCCGTCTCGTTATATCGCATTCGCAGCCGTTCTTGCCGCCGTCCTGGTCGTACTGCTCGGTGTACTGTACTTCGCCTCGTCGATCGGAAAGCTGCTGTCGATGAAAATGCGGGTTGTCGTGACCCGCCTTATGGGCATGCTCCTGGCCGCCATCTCGATCGAGATGGTTTTTCAGGGCGCAAAGGTGATGCTTCCCGGCCTGGCCGGGTGACGTTCAGCGGCGAGCAGGATTGCTGATCGCCGTTCAGTTCGGCTTGACGCGCAGGGCTTCAAATTCGCTCGCCATGTCATCAGCGAGGGCGGCGAGCTCGTTTGGCTTCGTGCCGCGATGCATCTCGATCTTCAGCGCAGAGATGCTGGCCTGGTAGCGCCGAGCTAGGCGGTGACAATCGGTGTCGGCCGGGAGTTCGCCGAGGTTTTTCGACCGTTCGAACTGAGCTTCGAACGCCGCCAACATCTGGTCGAGATACTGACGCGCGTCGTCGGCGATGATGCCGTCAGCCGATGTGACGCCGAGCAGCGTTTTGATCAGCATGCAGGCGGAGCGATGGGGATCGTCGGCGGCAGTCCGTCCCATGATGCGGATATAGTCGGCGAGCGCGCCGAGTGCCGATTCCGCGCCATTCAACTCGGTACTCATAGTGGTGTTCATGGTGGTGAAGTATTTTTCAAGCGCGGCGCGGAAGAGGGATTCCTTGCTGGAGAAAGCCGCATAGATGCTGCCGGGCTTCATGTTCAGGGCGCTTTCCAGATCCTTGAGCGAGGTCGCGTGATAGCCTTTGGCCCAGAAAAGGGTCATCGCGGCATCGAGTGCGGCTTCACGATCATAGGGGCGTGCGCGTGTCATGCCCTATAAATAGGAAGTCTCTCCGGGCCTGTCTCGCCCAATCCGCGTGTTCCCGCGGTCACGTTTGAGTGATTGCTCAAATTTAGCCTTGAGTGGTTGCCGGGGCGTTCTTAGTTGCAGGGCGTCCCACCAAGGGCAGACGAACCACCTCAACTCCCGGAGACCGACATGACCACTTTCACCCTTCACACCGATGAGACCGCCCCCGACGAGAGCAAAACCATCCTGGCTGATGCGAAAAAGCAGATGGGCAGGATCCCGGGCCTGTACGCGACAATGGCAGAGGCGCCAGGCCTGCTGAAAGCCTACAAATACCTAGGTGAGCAGTTCACGGGATCAAGCTTCGACAAGGATGAACTGACCGTTGTCTGGCAGACCATCAATGTCGAACATGAATGCCATTATTGTGTGCCCGCACATACAGCGATCGCGAAAAGCATGAAAGTCGATGACGCGATCACCGAGGCATTGCGCAACGAAACCCCTTTGCCAAACGCCCGTCTCGAGGCGCTGCGCACGTTCACGCTGAATGTGGTTCGCGCACGTGGCAATGTCGGTGATGAGGACGTACAGGCGTTTCTCGATGCCGGATTCACACAGCGCCAGATTCTGGAAGTGATTCTTGGCACAGCCCAGAAGGTTATTTCGAACTACACCAATCATCTGGCGCAGACTCCGGTGGACGCCGCGTTCAAGTCGTTCGAGTGGCACAAGGCGGGCTAGGCTTGCTCACGCTTTCAGGAACAAAAAAATGGCCTGCCCTTTTGGGCAGGCCATTTTGATTGGGACGGGGCGCCTCGCCCTATTCCGCCGGCGCCCAGTTGCCGTGGAAGCCGGGCGGGATGCGGTGGGGTATGTGGACGAGGGCTACGGGCGGCGCGGTGAAGTTGGTCGCGTCGAGGATGGCGAGGTCGGTCGTGTCCGTGTTCCTGTCGATGACATAGCCCATCAGCCAGCCGTCGCCCTCCGGCGCATCATCACTACGCGGAATGAAGACGAATTCTCCGGGTATGCGTCCGGGGCCGAAATCGTGGGTCTCGCGTGTACCGGCATCGAGATCGTGCTTGAACAGTTTTGTCTGGTCGAAGACTTCGAACCCGTGTTCTTCCGGCAGGGCCATGGTGAAGGCGTAGCGGTATTTCTTGCCGGTGAAGCGCTCGTCGGGACGCGGGAATTCCTGCGGGGCGGCGTCAAGCGTCTTCCGGGCGACCTTCCGGGCGACAGGGTCGATGGTCCAGCGTTCGAACGTCACGCTTTCGGAATCAGGTCCGTGCTTGCTGTCGGCGAACATGCGGTCGTGGACGCTGACATCCATGATCACTTCGCCCGCCTCGTTCTCGTAGGCATTGCAGGGATGGAAGACATAGCAGGGCGCGATATCGCACCAGATGACGTCGTCATTGGTACCGTGGCGCGGCATCAGGCCGATGCGGGCCTTGTGCGCCGGGTTCCAGCGATAGGGGAAGGATTGGCCCGCGAGCAGCGTCTTCATCGAGAAGGTGACGGGAAGGTCCATGATGACGACATATTGTTTCGTCACGGCGCAATCGTGGATCGACGGGCCATGCTCGACACTGATGGGTTCTTCGCGGATCACCTTGCCGCCGGCATCGACGACGGTGTGGTGGATCGTCGACGGGTCCATCGCGAAATAGGTGATGGCATGCATCTCGCCGGTCTCGGGGTCGAGATGCGGGTGGGCGGAGAAGGAGCCTTTCAGGGTGCCGCCGAACGGGTCGTGCGCCAGCGTGTCGAGTTCGTCATTGAGGCGCACCGGGAAGGCGCCCGCCTCGACAAGGGCCCAGGTATTGCCTGCATGGCCAATGACGTTCGTGTTGGCATTGTCCTGCGTGCCGCGGCGCGGGCCGGGGGCCGGTGTCTCATCAAGGGCGGCGGACACGGCATTGGAGCGGACCCAGCGGTTACGGTACCAAAGCGCCTTGCCTTGCTTCAGGCGCACGCCGTGGATCATGCCGTCGCCACTGAACCAGTGATAGGTGGCCGGGTTGGGGTTGGTGACGGGGTTCGGCCCGATGCGCAGGTAGCGTCCGTCGAGCGCGGCAGGGATTTCGCCGGTGACTTTCAGGTCCTCCAGTGTCATCTCGGCGTCGACCGGCGTGTGGATGCCGGTGAGGAACGTGTTTTCCTTGTTGCCTAACCGGGGGCGGGAGCGATTGAACTCGACAACCTTCATGATGCCTTTGGTGACATTCTTCTTGATCAGGGCTTCGACGGGACTGGCCATAGGAAAACTCCGGGGTTGAAACGCGGGACAATAATGTTTACAGCACTAACATGAGTGAGAATGATAACACTGTCAACATAAGATCGCCCAAGGGTGGATATCATCATGGCGACCTGCGCGTCGCCCTGATCACAACCGGCTTGAAAAAGCTCGAGGAAGGTAGCGCAGAATCGCTGAGCCTGCGCGAGATCGCCCGTGAGATCGGGGTCAGCGCGACAGCGATTTACCGGCACTTCCCGGACAAAGATTCCCTGCTGTCCGCGCTCGCGGCCGAAGGCATGGCCCAGTTGGCGCGTGAGCAGAAGGCCGCCGGCAAGGCCGGTGGCAAGGAGGGGTTTGCCGAGATGGGGCGCGCCTATGTGCGCTTTGCGATGAACAATCCGGCCCTGTTCCGGCTGGTCTTTTCCTCATTGCCTGCGGTGGCGGACCCGAACTGTGCGAATCCGGAAGACTCGCCCGGATGGCTGCTGCGCCAATCAATCACGGAACTGGCCGGCCCCAAGGCCAGCGACGCGGAGCGCAAGGCAGGCGTGCTGCGCGCCTGGGCACTGGTGCATGGCCTGGCCATGTTGATCCTCAGCGGCCAGATCGCGCCAAAAGACATCGACCAATTGATCAACGAGGTTGTCAGCGTCGACAGCCTCAAACTGGGATAGGCGGCGCGCCGCCTGTCCCAACGTTACCGCTTGTCCCCGCACCGGGGGCTTCTAGTTAGTTAGCAACGCTTATTGTCCTGTGAGGAAATTCCATGGCCCTGCCACCCGTTCTGCAAAACCTGCGCGTCCCCGTCATCGGCTCGCCCCTGTTCATCATCTCGAACCCGGATCTCGTGATCGCCCAGTGCAAGGCCGGTGTGGTCGGCAGCTTCCCGGCGCTGAACGCCCGTCCCGGCCCGGTGCTGGACGAATGGCTCGACAAGATCACGACAGAACTGGCCGAGTGGGACGAGAAGAACCCGGATCGCAAGTCCGCGCCCTATGCCGTCAACCAGATCGTTCACAAGACGAACAACCGGCTGGAACATGATGTCGAGGCCTGCGTGCGCTGGAAGGTGCCGGTGGTGATCACCTCGCTCGGCGCGCGGCAGGACGTCAACGATGCGATCCATTCCTATGGCGGCGTCGTGCTGCACGACATCATCAATGTCGTCTTCGCGCACAAGGCGCTGGAGAAGGGCGCCGATGGCCTGATCGCGGTCTGCACCGGCGCGGGCGGCCATGCGGGCACGCTGTCGCCTTTTGCCCTGATCCAGGAAATCCGTCAGTTCTTCGACGGGCCGCTGGCCCTGTCCGGCTCGATTGCGACCGGCAATGCCGTCGCCGCTGCGCAGGCCATGGGCGCCGATCTCGGCTATATCGGATCGGCGTTCATCTCGTGCCACGAAGCCAATGCCGTCGAAGGCTACAAGGACATGATCGTCGACTCCAAGGCGGGCGACATCGTCTATTCCAACCTGTTCACCGGCGTGCACGGCAATTACCTGGCACCATCGATCGCCAAGGCGGGCATGGATGTGAACAATTTGCCGGAATCCGATCCGTCCGCCATGAATTTCGGTTCGGGCGGCAATCAGGAAGCCAAGGCGTGGAAGGATATATGGGGCTGCGGCCAGGGCATCGGCGCGATCCAGACCCGCATGTCGACGGCGGATTATGTTGACCAACTGGAGCGCGAATATAATGGCGCGCGCGATGCGCTGGCCAAGCGGCAGGCCTATTCGGCACCCAAAGCGGCCGTCACTGCCGGATAGGCCAACGCCTTTCCCGCAATTTCTCAGCTCGCCTGCCGCTGTCCATGCGCAGGCGGGCTGAACTTTTCCGACCGGGGTGTCGCCGGGCGCATAATGGCGCCCATGCTGATCGCCCATTTCCCCGACTTTGACCTTGCTGGCTGGCGCAGGCCGCATTTCAGCCCGCGCGAACTCGCCTGCCAGTGCGGCGGGCATTTCTGTGCAGGCGAATATTGGCACGATGAGGGTTTCCTCGACGCGCTCGAGGCGCTGCGCGCGGCGATGGGCCGACCCCTGATCGTGAATTCCGGGCATCGCTGCGATCAGTGGAATGCATCGGTCGGCGGCGCGCCGCACTCCATGCACAGGGCGATTGCGGTCGATCTGGCGCTGGCGGGGCAGGATCGGTTCAAGCTGCTGGCGGCGGCTGAACGGCTCGGCTTTACAGGCATTGGTCTCGCCCGGACCTTCATCCATCTCGACCGGCGGGCAACGCCTGCGCGCTGGTATTACAAGCGGAGTGCAGCCTCATGGCAGACATAGCAGGACTGGCCGCGAGCGCGGCAGGGGGCGGGATATTCGGCCTGATCGGATCGGTGATCGGCCGGGCAGCCGGTCTGGTGGAGCGTCGGCAGGAACAGGCGCAGGAGCGGGCGCGCTGGGAGCATGAGAGTCGCCTGATGGACCTGCAAATGCAGGCGAAGCGCCAAGCCAGCGAGGACGACTTGCGTCTCGCGGATGTGGCTGGCGGTTGGCAGGGGCTCAATGCGTCGCTCGCTGCGGAGGCGTCGATTGGCGAGAGTTATCGATGGGTCAGTGCCGTTCGCGGCCTGACACGGCCATGCCTGACACTCCTGCTATGGGTCATCACGGGGCTGGTCTTTCTTGGCAGTGGCGCAGCGGCACGGAGCGAGATCGTCGAGACAGCAACCTTTGCAGCGACGGCAGCCACCCTCTGGTGGTTCGGTGATCGGGGTCCGCGACGCGATCCACATTGAACCTTTCTCTTGGCGTGCTACCGTTACACCTGAAGAGGGAGAACGGTGATGCGGCAACGGGAAATGGTGGACCTTGGCTCGGCGGGCGCGCGTGGCACAGCCAAAGCTGTGCGTACCGGGATCGTAACGGCGCTGGAGGCCTGCGAAGCCGCCATTGCACGGATCGAACATTTTGACGGGCCGGTGAATGCCGTCGTTGTGCGTGACTTTGATCGTGCGCTGGCCGCCGCGAGGCATATCGACAAGACGCGTCAGCCCGACGACCCGCGACCGTTGCTGGGTGTGCCGATGACGGTGAAGGAATCGAATGATGTCGCCGGCCTGCCGACGACATGGGGCATGGAGGCCTTCAAGGACCTTCCGATAGACGAAGATGCGGTGGTCGTGCAGCGCCTGAAGACGGCCGGCGCGGTGATACTCGGCAAGACGAACGCGCCCGTGGCGCTCGCCGACTGGCAGACGGAAAACCCGGTCTACGGGCGCACGCTCAACCCCTATGATCCGACGCGCTCGCCGGGCGGCTCGTCCGGCGGCGCCGCCGTGGCGCTGGCAACCGGCATGGTGCCGCTGGAGATTGGATCCGACATTGGCGGGTCGATCCGGATTCCAGCCCACATGTGCGGCGTGTTCGGCCACAAGCCGACCTATGGAATCGTGCCAACCAAAGGGCATGGGTTTCCGGGTACGGATGGCATTGACGTCCCGCTGGCTGTCGTCGGCCCGATGGCGCGCAATGCCGGCGACCTCGTTGCCGCAATGGACGTGATTGCCGGACCGGTCGCAGGAACCGGATTCAAGCTGGACCTGCCACCCGCGCGGCACCATGCGCTGGCGGATTTCCGTGTGCTCATGATGGACAATCTGCCCGGTGTCGGCGCGGATTCAGATACGCGTGATGCGGTGGCGAACCTGGCAGACGCCCTCTCGGAATCCGGTGCGACCGTGTCGGACGACACAAGTGTACTGCCGCGCCTCGACCTGATGCACGCGAACTATGTGAAGATGCTGAACACGGTGATCACGCGCGGCACGCCCGACGCGCGGCCGATTGATGCGCATGCCTGGATGGAATTGCTCGACGAACAGATGCGCGTCACCCGTGCCTGGCGGGCCGTTTTCGAAGATTTCGACATTGTCATCGCGCCTGCATTCAGCACGCCCGCCTTCCCGTACCAGACCGATCCGAACTGGGCTAACCGGACGCTCATGATTGACGGCCAGCCGCAGCCTTATGGCGCGCAACTGGCCTGGGCCGGTCTTGCGACATTCCCCGGCCTGCCGGCCACATGCGTGCCGGTGGCGAAGAGCGCGACAGGCCTGCCAATTGGCCTGCAGGTGATCGGGGCGCCCTATGGCGACCGGACCACGCTCGCCTTTGCGGAGCTGATGGAGACCGCGGGCCTGACCGTATAGGAATGGCATGATTGCGCGGCCCGGCGGGCTGGGCCAAGATCACCCTTTTGCGGGAGATGAGTGGCATGGCCAAGCCGGACAAGCTGTTGGTGATCGACGAGGGGACCACGTCCACGCGGGCCATCGTGTTCGACCGGGTCTTTGCGCAGGTTTCGCTCGCACAGCAGGACGTGTCGCTGGCCTATCCGGAAGACGGATGGGTGCAGCAGGACGGCGAAGAAATCTGGGAGCGCACGCTGGCAGTCTGCCGTGAAGCGATCGCTTCGGCTGGCGGCGTGAGCGAGATTGCTGGCATCGGCATTACCAACCAGCGCGAAACGACTCTCGTTTGGGACCGGGCGACCGGCCAGCCCATCGCCCCCGCCATCGTGTGGCAGGACAGGCGCACGGCGCGGGACTGCGAGAAACTGAAAGCCGACGGCCATGAGCTGGCTGTGCACAAGGAAACAGGCCTTCTGCTCGACCCCTATTTCTCGGCCACGAAAATCGGCTGGATCCTCGATTCGGTCGATGGCGCACGGGCGCGGGCAGAGGCCGGCGAGCTGGCCTTCGGCACAATCGAGAGCTTCCTGATCTGGAAGCTGACTGGCGGACGCGTGCACGCGACGGACGTGACGAATGCCTCGCGCACGTTGCTCTATCGCCTCGGCCTCGGTGAACACGGCGGCTGGAGCGATGCGATGACGGCGCTGTTCAATGTGCCTGCCAGCATGTTGCCGGAGGTCAAGCCGAATGCGGCGGACTTCGGCATGAGTGACGAGAGCCTGCTCGGTGCGGCGCTGCCGATCCTGTCGGCGGCGGGCGACCAGCAGTCGGCCCTGGTGGGGCAGGGGTGCCTTGCGCCCGGCATGGCCAAGATCACCTACGGAACAGGCGCCTTCCTTGTAGCGAATACGGGCGCTGAGCGGCCAAATTCACAGCATCGCTTGCTCGGCACGGTGGGCTATGAATTGCCCGGCGGCGGCGCGATGGCGCTGGAAGGATCGATCTTCAATGCCGGAACGGTGGTGAAATGGCTGCGCGACGATCTCGGCATCGTGGCGTCGGCTGAGGACACGGAAAGCATCGCATCGGGCCTGAAGGGCAATGGCGGCGTCTATATCGTGCCGGCCTTTACCGGGCTGGGCGCGCCGCACTGGAATGCCGATGCGCGCGGCACGATCAGCGGCATCACGCGGGCGACGACGGCAGCCCACCTCGTGCGGGCGGGATTGGAGTCAGCCGCCTATCAGACGCGGGACCTGCTTGACGCCTTCGCCGCCGACGGCGCCGAAATCCGCGAATTGCGCGTCGATGGCGGCATGGTGGCGAATGACTGGCTGATGCAGTTCCTGGCCGATATCTGCGACCGGCCCGTGCTGCGGCCCGACTATCGCGAAATGACGGCGCTTGGCGCAGCCGCGCTCGCCGCGATGCAGCTCGGCTGGCTGGACGCGAAAGACTGGACCGAGCGCCAGGTTCAGGGCGTGCGCTTCACGCCCAGGATGACGACCAAGGACCGCGCGGCCTTGCTCAAGGGCTGGCAGGACGCGATGCGCAAGACGCTGGCCTGACAGCATGCTGCCTGCGGATGCAGGCAATCCCCGACATTCCGGACAAAAAAAGACCGGCGGAACACTGTTCCGCCGGTCTCTGATTTTGGGAGTTCTTAAGACTAGAACTTCTTGCTGATGTTCACGAACGCACGGCGACCATAGATGTCGTAGCCTGTTGCGGCGGCCGGCGTGTTACCAGCGCTGAGCTGAACGAGGTCAGACACTTGCGGTGGGTGCTCGTCGAAGATGTTACGGATACCGCCCGTAAGCGTCCACGTGTCACCCGTCCAGCGAACGGACATACCATGAGTCCACTGGGCTTCGGTGAAGACCTTATACTGGCCCGTCAGAGCGAAGTATGCCTGTGGATCGTTGTAGTCAGCGCTGTAGTAGCGGTTGTCGTCCTGGCGACCGATGAAGTCGGTGAACCAGGTGTACGTCCAATCACCACGGTCAAGACGGATCGACGCATCACCGACAACGCTCGGATAACCGATTGTGCCGTTGAAGTCGTTGTCCGAGATGCCGGATACGAAGTCGGAACCGAACACGTTGATGTAACGTTCGAAGGCCCAGTTGACGGAGCCGTCGATGATCAGCGTGCCGAAGTTGAACTCGTTCGTGTAACGAACTTCGAGGTCGATGCCGTTCTGCGACTGGGAATCAACGTTCAGGGTAGGCGCCTGAATGTTGTCAACGTTGTAAGCACCAATCGTTGCCGTGCCTGGGGCACGCTCGAACAGGGCACAGAAGTCGTTCGGGAACGTGGTGGTTCCGTAGCAACCGCCGACGATCTGGGCAGCTGAGAGGCTGGTGATCTGGTCCTGAATTTCGATCTCGTAGTAGTCGACAGCGATGTTCAGGTCAGCAAAGGTTGGCGTCCAGATGATACCAGCGGTGAATGTGTCACCGGTTTCTGGCTCAAGCAGTTCGCCACCGCCGGACGTGATCACGAGCGCCGAAGAGCCGGTGCCTGTGTAGTTGTCCGGGATACCCGCAGCCGCGCAGTTTGCGCGGATGCTTGGGTTGGTGGTGTCAGCCCAGTTGATACATGGGTCGATGACTGTCTGGCTTTGGAAGCCAGTCTGGTCTTCCAGGAAGAGTTCGAACAGGGCTGGTGCACGGTAAGATGTGCCGTAGCTCGAACGTGCGCGCAGGACGGGGGTGATCTGCCAGTTGAGGCCAACTTTGTAGATCGAACCCGAACCACCGATGTCATAGTCGAATGCACGGACAGAGCCCGAGAATTCAACATCTTCAGCCAGTGGAGCACCTTTGAACAGCGGAACGTTCACTTCTGCAAAGACTTCCGAAACGCTGTTTGTGCCTTTCGTCGGGCCAGCTGTCGAAGAACCCCAGATGTCGCCACCTTGGGTCAGGACGCCCGGCTGGTCGTCAATCGAGAACTCGCGATATTCCGCACCGAAGCCGAGGCCGACAGGGCCAGCAGGCAATTCGAACACTTCACCAGCAAGAACGCCTGTGAAAGTTGTTTGTTCGTAGATGGTGTTACCAGTCTGGTATCCGCCAACGGCTGCCACGAGATCACTTGCACTTGCGCCGGAGAGAATATCCGGATTCAGGAAGTCGATGCTTGGCGGCGAGATGGCGTCAGCAAAGCCGTCACCGTCGACGTCTGCAACGCCATCATAGTTCCAGTCGCCCGATTTGGAGAGCAGAATAGCGCTGCCGCCATAGCTGCCTTCACCCCGCGAATAGCTGCCGTCAACTTTCCACGACCAGCCATCGAGAACGCCGGGTGCGAAGCCGCCGGAAAGCGACGAGCTTGCATAGTAGTAGTCAAGTTCGATGTCGTTGCTTGTTGGGAATGGTGCAACAATTTGCACAAGCCCATTGACCGAGTTCGAGTAGGCAGGGTCGTTGATGTACCCGTATGCAGGGTTGTTGCCGGCTGCGTTGGTTGCGGAACCAACAACCGGGAAGAACTGGCGCCAGCCTTCGACATTGGTTTTACGGCTGCTGTAGAGCAGCTCTGTGTCCCAGGCGATGCCGCCCAGATCGACATCAGCGGTGCCGAACAGCGAGATGTTCTCGTTGCGCGGGACGAAGTCCTGATTGTCGAGGAACTGACCGTCGAGGATGTCTTCAAAGTAGGCAACGCCCGCGGGGGTGTAACCCGTGCCGACGCGCGGCCGGTAGCCTGGGATGAAGATGCCAGCACCAGTCGCACCCACGAGACCATCTGGCGACGGGACGAGACGCTCGCCGGTGAACGAGTCAATGACCGTGTTGTGGTAAAGGTTGCTACAATTGGTCGTTGGGCGAACGCCCTGTGCCGAGAAGTTCTGACGATCGATCAAGCCACCACCGTTCGGGTTGGCTACGTAGTCGCGTGTACAATCGAGGTAATCACGTTCGCTCGCATCCAGCTCTTCGGACAGACGGTATTCAGCCGAGAGCGTGAAGTTGGCAGAATCGCCGAGTTGGAAACCATAGGCGCCACTGATCGAGTACTGCTCGCCGCCACTATCGAATGGGCGGGTCGTCTGGAAATTCAACTCGAGGCTGTCGACCGTGTCGCGGGTGATGATGTTGACAACACCACAGACAGCGTCCGAACCGTAGATGGTCGATGCGCCGTCCTTAAGGATTTCAATCCGCGAGATGATCGACTGCGGAAGAACGTTCAGGTCGAGTGCTGCGATCGAACCGCGCGTACCGGCCGGACCGGGGCGCTTGCCGTCAACCAGGACCAGCGTACGGGTGTCACCACAACCGCGAAGGTCAATGGTTTGTGCGCCGATGCCGCCGTTCGTGACGAAGTTCTGGAACGTGTTGTTCAGCTGCGTGGAGCCCGAAGCGAGCGACGAGCCCTGAAGCAGCGCGGCCGTGTCAACGAGACCTTCGAGCGTTGCGACTTCGGCCGTGATCACCTGGATCGGTGAGGACGACGCGAAATTGTCGCGTGCGAGCAGCGAGCCTGTAACGACGATCTTGTCCTGACGAGACTCGGCTTCAGCCGGAGCTTCTTCGATTACGGAAATGACGGTGTCGTCTTCAGTGCTGGCTGGTTCGGATTCTTGCGCGTTGACTGCGCCCGACAGAACCAGCGCGCTGATCGCGACGCTGCTGAAAACAGAAAGACGAAATGGTCGTCTACTCATAGAAAATACCCCTAACTAGTGACCTCAAAAAAAATTCGTTGGCGCGTACGCCCACGACCCCGATGGAATCTCCCGGGTCTTAAAATAAACTGAGCCGCTGAAGCCGCTCCTGACAAGCATTTATGACAGAATATTAATAGGGCGGGCGTTTCCACCCCCATGGTGTGCTTTTCGGGCAACATTTTGCCCCTGACATTGAGGCTGCGACAGCGCGCTCTTGCGGTATGTCTCGGCACACCCATGCAAACCGCCCCTTGACGTCCTCCCGCCCGGAAAATACTCCAGACGCTTCACTCTGGAGGAGTTAACGATGTTGAAACGCTTCGTCGCGGCGGGTTCCGCCGCGCTTATTGCCAGCGCCCTGGTTGCGCACGCCGAGCCTCTTTCAAGTGAAGATTTTTCCAGATATCCCAATGTTTCAAGCCTATCCATGTCGCTTGAGGGCGACATGCTGGTCGGTGTTATCGCCGATCCTTCGCGGGACGGCGAGGCAACGGCCGCCGCCTATTGGGACCTTTCCGGCAAGATCGACACGACCAAGCCGCTCGTGCCCACGGCGATTACACCCAATAGCGGAAAAACCATGTTCTATGCGGCGGCGGCCCTGAAGGACAAGAAGTCCCTCTGGTTCACGGTCCAGCCCTATATCGGCGCGCTATATGGTTGCGGCGAAGGCCGCGACACAGGCGCGACCAAGAAATACCTCGAGAAAGCCTATATGGGCAACGAGAAGATCACAAAGATCGACGACCTGCCCGATGGCCGGGCCGAGATCGGTGCCAACAAGGATACGTTGCGCTGCTTCGAGCTTGTCGGCGAGACCAACATCGCGTCACTCCTGCCGCTGGATCCGACCAAGATCGTCATATCGCGCGCCTCGACCAAGAACGGCACCAGCTTTTTCTCGCACGACCTGTCCAATGGCCGTGAAAAATTCCTCTACAAGGCGAGCGATACGCAGGCGATCCAGATTTCCGACAGGGACGGCATGCCCGTTGCCCGCACAGAACTGGAATACGAGAACGGCGCCTGGCGCCAGTACATCAGCCTTCCCGATGCCAACGGCAAGTTCAATCGTGAGGACACCCTGACAGGCGAGATCGCCAATCGTTACACAATGAATGTCGTCGGTCGCCAGAATGGAACCGGCAAGTATTTCGTCATTACCGACAGGTTCTCGGACAAGACATCCGTCTACCTCTACGATGCGGAAGCGAACACGTTCAGCGATACGGCTGTGCTCGCCCATCCCGAATTCGACATTTCGAACCTGATCTTCTCGCGGCGCGCAGAAGATTTCGGTGACCTGATCGGTTTCACCTATGATGGCCCGACAAGCACCGCCTACTGGCTTGATCCCGAAATGAAGGGCATTCAGGAGGGGCTCGACGCGGCCTTCCCGGGCAAGCATGTCTCGCTGACCGATTACACGGCAGACCGGAACCGCGTCCTGTTCCAGGTCTCGGCCACCAATTCCCCACCCGCCTATTACCTGCTGGTCGACAAGTCGAAAGTGGCCGTCATCGGTTCACAGCGTCCGTGGATCGACGAGGATTCGCTCGGCAAGGGTGACTTCGTCTATTACACCGCCCGCGATGGCATGAAGATTCCGGCCCTGATCACCTATCCGGCCGGCTTCAAGGAAGGCGACAAGGCGAAGGGCGCGATCATGTTGCCGCACGGTGGCCCCTGGGCGCGTGATTATGCCGGGTTCGATTCGTCGGGATGGACACAGTTTTTCGCCAGCCGCGGCTATATCATCATGCAGCCCCAGTATCGTGGCAGCTCCGGTTGGGGACGTGAACTCTGGCTGGCCGGTGACGGCGAGTGGGGCCAGAAGATGCAGGACGATAAGGATGACGGCGCTGCCTGGCTCGTTTCGCGGGGCTATGTCGATGCCGACAAGATCGCCATTCACGGCTATTCCTATGGCGGGTTTGCGGCGATTGCCGCGTCGGTTCGCCCGAACAGCCCTTACCAGTGTGCGATCGCCGGTGCCGGTGTCGGTAACCTTGCCAAATTGTCGAACGAATGGGGCGACAATCGCATCCAGCGGATCGTTCAGGGCGACACGGTCAAAGGCATGGATCCCCAGCAGAACACCGACAAGATCAACATTCCGATCCTGATCTACCATGGCGATTATGATGTGCGTGTGCCGATCTTCCACAGCCGGGACTTCTACAACGCGATCAAGGACCGCCAGCCGGACAGCGAATTCATCGTCTACAAGCAGATGGGTCACCAGGGGAACAAATGGCTGCCTGAGCAGAAGGGCGACATCCTGAACCAGATCGATCGCTTCCTGACGACGAAGTGCAATATGTAGGCAGGATTACCGGTCGACGCGTGGCCGGTGCATTGATCCTGACGGAT
This sequence comes from Hyphomonas sp., assembly GCF_037969335.1. GTDB lineage: Bacteria > Pseudomonadota > Alphaproteobacteria > Caulobacterales > Hyphomonadaceae > Hyphomonas. The sequence continues at coordinate 19,618 of NZ_JBBKXE010000084.1, forward strand.
CAGGCAAGATTTGAGAACGTCCCGTTGCCCTGGCATCGGGGCGTTCTACGTTTTGGGGCAGGACTTATTGCTGTGTCGGATGTTGCGGGCAGTGTCCGGCGCGGCTTGCCATTGAGGGGTGGGCCGCCATCCTGTTCCCTGACGGCACTGTTTGCCTGTTCAGGACCCTGACGCGGATGCCGGATTCTTGTCGAGGTAGGCCTGATAGGCCCGTTTCCACACGCCGCTGTCGAGGAATTCCGGCCGGCAATATTTGAGGTCGCTCAGCGCATGCTTTTGCTGGACCTCCATGGGCCGGTTCAAGGCTCTCCGGATTTCCCGCTCCGCCCAATCGTAGTCATAGTCCACGACAGACGCGTATCCGACGCCTGACATGTCGCGTTTCGTGGCCAGCATATCGACGATGGCGAGCCCCTGCGGCAGGGAACTGGCATATCGCATCAGGTCGCCCTGCGGACGGAAGCAATAGAGTGAATAGCCGAGGTCCTCGAACCGGCGCGCCAGGTCCTGGCGCGCATGGCCATAAAAGTCGCAGGCCTCAAAATTGCTCTCATAGACAAACTCGACCTCCGGATTGTCTACGATGAGAGGCTCTATGGCCGTCAGGGCGGCGAGCTCGGATCCTTCAATGTCCATCTTGATCAGGTCGGCATCTGCAAACCCGAATGTCTCGATGATATCGACGAGCGGCATGCCGATTGCCGACCGGCCGGAAGCCGGCGAATCCGTCACTTGCGTTCAGGCGCTGTCACTTTCAAGAAACACCGTCCGAAAGCGGTCCGTGGCAGCCAGGTTGAGGGGGAGAAAGTCGGTGCGCGGATTGGCCTTCTTCGCGGCCAGCAGGCAGGCATAATTATTCGGGTCCGCTTCGATACCCATCACCCGGTGACCGTATACCGCGAGCGGGAGCGAGAGTGCACCGATATTGGCGCCGACATCGACGACGGTCATCGGGCGGCCAAGTTCGTCGGCGCGAAAGTTGAAGTACAGCAATGTATCAACCTGGAGTTTGCCGGACCGGATCCCGTCCAGGTATCGGTCGCTAATCCCCCTGCGCAGCGCAAACGTCACGTCCCGGCCGTGAATATGATGCGTCACGTACTCGAAATCAAAATCCATGAATTACTCTCGTGTGCCTCGTAGCGAGGCTGGAAACCTTGTTGCATTTTCGTTCGAAGCGACAGGCTGATCGTCTTGGCGGCCCGAGGAACGACTGGCGAATTGTCAGGCGGACACTAATCGGTCTTG
>NZ_JBBKXE010000085.1:0-3207 GCF_037969335.1 Hyphomonas sp.
CGCCAGCATCATCGCCGAGACAATCGGAACGATCAGGCCCTGCGCGATCGTCAGGACGCTCAGGGCCATGATCCAGAAAATGCCAACGAGCGCCCAGCCGTGATGGCCGGGCGCTCGCCGTGTGTCATCCGAATTGCTGGACGCGCTGGCTGTCATCTACGACGCAAGCCACCGAAGACCAGCGATACGACGAACAGTATGACGAAGATCAGCGCCAGAAGCTTGGCGATGCCAGCGGCTGTGCCCGCGATACCGCCAAAACCGAGGACTGCCGCGACCAGTGCGACGACGAGAAAGATGATGGCCCAACGCAGCATGTTCTGTTTCCTTTTCCATTGTGGGGTCTGGAAAAGGAAACGACAGGAAGGCAATTTGGTTCCACGCCTTCCGAATGCACGTTCAGGGGCCTGCACGCGAGGATGGCCCGACGATCAGTTGGTGGTGATCTGGAACCGTTCCATCTGGCGCTTGGCCAAGTCGGATTCGGGGTTCAGTTCATCAGCCCGCTTGAAGTCGAAATAGGCGCCCTGGATGTCCCCTGTGTGCTCCCTGGCAATCGCGCGATTGTAGTAAGCGGCATAGAGATCGTGGGAATCGAGTTCGATCGCCTTGTTCAGCGACACCATCGCCGAATTGTAGTCCTTGCGCATGATGTGGGCTGCGCCCTCGTTGAGGTAGGTTGCGCCTTCGGTCGGGTCCAGCTGTTTGGCGATGTCATAGTCCGAAAGGGCGGCCTCGAGCCGGCCGGCGCGCATGCGCAAGACGCCGCGATTGGTATAGGTGGCGGCCTTGTTCGTCATGTTCATGATCTCGGCTTCAATCGCCTTGGTGCAGATTTTCTCGCCAGCGCTGGCGGATACACGCTGATACTTGGCGGCCTCGTAACAATCCTTCGCGACGCCGCCTCCGATGATCGATACCTGGGCAACGGCCAGAGGGGCTAACAGCGTCAATGCGATCAACGCGAATGCCGGGAATTTCAACATTGTCGTCTCCCTGTTCTTTTATTTTCCCCTGATTAGCATGATTTCCCTATAGCGGCGAGCGCCTGCGACAATATTGAGCGTCAAAACTGCTGGGTTGCGGGGCCGGTCTGATATAGATAGAGCGGAGCAATTCCAATGAGACGAGGATTCCTTCGTGCGACACTTCTTTGCCGCCTTGTGCGCTTCAATACTGGCTGCACCGGCCTTCGCTGCCGTCCCCGTCGACGGGGCGCTCGGCTTCCAGCCCGCTGCAACGCGCATTGCTGAGCGCATTCACTTCTTCCACGATGACTATGTCATGTGGATCATCACCGCCATCACGATCTTCGTGTCGCTGCTGCTGGTCTGGGTGATGGTGCGTTACAATCGCAAGGCCAATCCCGTGTCGCGCAAGTTCAGCCACAATTCGCTGATCGAAGTGATCTGGACGGTCGTTCCGGCGCTGATCCTGGTCGCGATTGCCGGTCTGTCGTTCCCGAACCTCTACTATCAGGACGTGGTGCCGAACCTCGAGAAGATACAGACCGAATCAGCCGCGCTGCTGGCTGACGGCAAGTCGGCCGAGTACGAACGCTACACCAAGAACAATTTTCCGGACGCTGCTGCCAAGGGCTTCGTCAACGTCAAGGCCCAGGGCAACCAGTGGAACTGGACCTATTCCTATCCTGACATCGTCGACGCCGATGGCTTCGCGCTCGAATTCGTTTCGAACGCCATCCACAAGGGCACGTCGGCCGATCCGACCGACACCGATGTGCGTCCGCGCAATCTCGCTGTCGATTATCCGATGGTCATTCCGGCGGGTCGTTATATCCGCTATTACACCGCCGCTGCCGACGTGATCCACTCATGGACCGTGCCTGCCTTCGGTGTGAAAACGGATGCCGTGCCGGGCCGCCTCAACGAGGGCTGGTTCCTGGTTGACGAACCGGGCGTCTATTACGGCCAGTGTTCGGAACTTTGCGGCGTTGACCACGCCTACATGCCGATTGAGGTGCGTGTCGTGCCGCAGGACCAATTCGATACCTGGGCCCAACTGATGCTGGCTGGCGACTATGACGCCGCCGCCGCGTCCGTTCGGACCATGGCCGCCCTTGAGCCGAGCACCCAGCTCGCCGCCAACCACTAAGCTTTGAGAGAAGAGTAGATCCGCCATGCCAATGGATGAAATCGCCCTCGACCATCACCACGATGCCCACGATCACAAGCCTGGCTTTTTCAAGCGCTGGTTCCTGTCGACGAACCACAAGGACATCGGCACACTCTACCTGATCTTCTCGCTGTGTGCGGGCATCGTCGGCTATACGCTGTCGGGCCTGATCCGCTGGGAACTGGCTGAGCCGGGCATCGGTCCGATGCTCTGGATCGTCGAGCACTTCCATGGCGTGCAGGGCGACGCGGCCATCACGCATGCCAAGCATTTCTACAATACCGTGATCACCTATCACGGCCTGATCATGATCTTCTTCATGGTGATGCCGGCGCTGATTGGCGGTTTCGGCAACTGGATGGTGCCGCTGATGATCGGCGCGCCGGACATGGCCTTCCCGCGCATGAACAATATCTCGTTCTGGCTGACGGTCGCCGGTTTCGTGCTCGCCTGTATTTCGATGACAGTTCCGGGCAACTCGGCTGGTAACGGCTTCGGCGGCGGCTGGGTTCTGTATCCTCCGCTGTCCTCGACAACGGGCCACCCCGGCCCCGCCATGGACCTGCTGATCCTGTCGCTGCACACGGCCGGTATTGCGTCCATTCTCGGCGCGATCAACTTCATCGTGACCATCCTGAACATGCGCGCGCCTGGCATGACCATGCACAAGATGCCGCTGTTCGCTTGGGGCGTCCTCGTCACGGCCGTCCTTCTTCTGCTCGCACTGCCAGTTCTGGCGGGCGCGCTGACCATGCTGCTGACCGACCGCAATTTCGGGTCGCAATTCTTCAACCCTGCAGGTGGCGGCGACCCGGTCATGTTCCAGCACCTGTTCTGGTTCTTCGGTCACCCGGAAGTGTACATCATGATCCTGCCGGCATTCGGCATTATCAGTCACATCGTGTCGACCTTCTCGAAAAAGCCGATCTTCGGCTATCTCGGCATGGCCTATGCCATGGTCTCGATCGGCGTCATCGGCTTCGTCGTGTGGGCACACCACATGTACACGGTCGGCATGAACGTTGACCTGAAAGCCTACTTCATCGCTGCCACCATGGTCATCGCGGTGCC
>NZ_JBBKXE010000086.1:0-24254 GCF_037969335.1 Hyphomonas sp.
GGCGTCGAAGGCGCCGCTGTCGAAGACGTCTTCCTCGGCACCGCGCAACCTGAAGGCGCCACCGGTCACAACGTCGCCCGCAACGCCGCCCTCTGGGCCGGCTGCCCGTCGACAACGTCCGGCGCCACGATCAACCGTTTCTGCTCGTCAGGCCTTCAGGCCATCGCCAACGCATCGCACACGATCATCAACGAAGGTGCAGCTGTCACGGTTGGCGGCGGCGTCGAGAGCCTCTCGCTGGTCTCCCGCTCCGGCCACATGAACCTCTTCCGCTACACGGAAGACGAGCTGATGAAGACATGGCCAGCCATCTGGATGCCGATGATCGAAACAGCCGAGATCGTTGCAGAACGCTACAATGTCAGCCGCGAGTCGCAGGACATCTATTCGGCCGAAAGCCAGCGCCGCACCGCCGAGTTCCAGAAAAAAGGCTACATGGCCGAGGAAATCTCGCCCCTGAAGACCCGCATGAAATTGGTCAACAAGGAAACCGGTGAAGAAACCTATCAGGACGTCGTCTGCGACAAGGACGAATGTAACCGTCCCGGCACGACCTATGAAACGCTCGCTGGCCTGAAGCCCGTCTTCTCCGGCGGCATGGTCGTCAAGCAAGGCAAGTATGTCACCGCGGGTAACGCATCCCAGCTTTCTGATGGCGCCGCTGCCGTGGTCGTCATGGAAGCCAAGGAAGCTGCCAAGCGTGGTATCGAGCCACTCGGTCGCTTCGCTGGCTTCAACGTCGCCGGTTGCGATCCGGACGAAATGGGCATCGGCCCTGTCTTCGCCATCCCGCGCCTGCTCGAGCGCCACGGCCTGACAGTTGACGACATCGATCTCTGGGAACTCAACGAAGCGTTCGCCTCGCAGTGCCTTTACAGCCGCGACCGTCTCGGCATCGATCCCGAGAAATTCAACGTCAATGGCGGCTCGATCTCGATCGGTCACCCGTTCGGCATGACCGGCGCACGCTGCACCGGTTCCATCCTGCTCGAAGGCAAGCGCCGCGGCGCGAAATGGGGCGTCGTCTCCATGTGCATCGGTGGCGGCATGGGCGCAGCAGGCCTGTTCGAAATCTACAGCTAGGCCTCTTTCGCCTCTCAGATATTCAAGAACGCCCCGGTCTTATTGACCGGGGCGTTTTTTTGTCCGCTGACAAAACCGACACGTTTCGTGTACTTTCGTGACTCTTTTACGAAAGCGTCACAAAAGAGAGACGTGCGCGACACAAAACACCCCTACAGCCCACGTTCAGTATCCAAATGGAGATTCGGAATGGGCAAGTTCAAATTATTTGGCGCGGCCTCCGCGATTGCGATCATCTCAGCCTGCCCTGTCCTGCCCGCCATGGCAGACAATCCGCTGGACCTAAACCTTTCGGGTCGCGTCCTGTATGACTACACGCAGGCAGAGGCCGACACGGCTGCATTCGAGGTCGACGAGACAGAACTGCGCAGCGCCCGCCTCGCTCTCTCCGGCAAGACAGGGATCGTGTCTTTCAAGGCTGAACTGGAAACCGATGAAGAAGGCGATATCGCCGCAACTGACGTCTATGCCGATTTCGCGCCCGCTGGCACAGAATGGAAGATCCGCGTCGGCCAGTTCAAGACCCCCAACTCCCTTGAAGAGCAGACCTCCGGCCGCTTCACCACATTCGCGGAACGCGCCGCCTTCACCGACGCCTTCGAGTTCGACCGCCGCTTCGGCATCGCCGCCCATACCAAGGGCACGAACTGGACCTTCATGGCAGGTGCGTTCGGCGGCAGCCTGAACGATACCCCCTTTCAGGAAGGCATGGCCCTTGCGGCGCGCGGCACGTTTGCGCCGGTCCAGTCCGAGGACATGATTGTCCATCTTGGTGCCTCGGTCCGCTACCGCGACAAAGGCGACGACCAGTCGAACCTGCGCTATCGCCAGCGCCCCTTCACCCACATTCCGGGCCGTATCGTCTCGACCGGTTCCGTCGCCGAGTCCGACACACTGCTCGGCCTGGAAGCGGCCATGTTGCGCGGCCCCCTCTGGGTCAGTTCGGAATATGCCATCCTTTCGTCTGACCTCACGGCAGGCGGCAGCGCGACCTTTGGCGGCGGCTCGATTGAGGCGGGCTATTTCTTTGGCGGGCGGCGCACCTACAAGGGCGGCAAGTTCGATCGCCCGAAGGTCGACAACCCGGTCACCGATGGCGGCCATGGCGCGCTCGCCGTATCTGCGTCGTTTGACACGGTCGACCTCTCTGATTCCGGTATTGACGGCGGCTCGCTGGACACGGCCCTGCTCGGCCTATCCTGGTATCCGACCTCGAAAACCCGCATCGGGCTCAGCCTGTTCCAGTCGGATGCCAGCCTCGGCACCACGACCTCCGGTCTCGACCCGGCCTTCGCCGCCGCGGTCCTCGCCAGCCAGTCCAGCGACACGGTCACCGGCTTCACACTGCGCCTGCAGGCCGACTTCTAGTCAAAAGGCCAGCGGCCAGAACCGCTTGTCCCGGCAACCCAGGTCGCAGTAATCTATTTGAAACGCGCACGATCCAAGAGTGCGGCCCTGATAATTGTCTTTTCGCGGGAAGGCCTGCTCCATCATGATACGAATGCTCACCATCGGAGCGCTGGCGCTCTCTCTGGCCGCCTGCTCGGCAGACAAATCCGCAGCGCCGGAAACGGCAGCAGATGAGACGACCCGTTTGATCACCGCCAATCCTCCCTCGGTCGTTTCGTCAGACTCCACCCATGATGACGCCGCCGCGCACGATGACCATGAGCGCCCTCTGGAATATGCGCTGCTCGGACAGAAATTCCCGCAATTCACCGCAACAATGTCCGACGGACAAGCTTTCGACTCCTCCGTCCTCAATCGCTGGATGGTGATCCAGGTCTGGGGCGTCTGGTGTGGTGACAGCAAGCGCGATGCGCCCTACGCAGCAGCCCTTGCGACAGCAATCGAACAGGATCCGGACCTCTATTTCCTGTCGATCCACGTGCCGCAAAATGCCGAAAGCACAAGCGATGAGGACATGTACGGCACATACGGGTCCGTCGAGGGCTTTTTTGCCGAAGAGGGCCACAGCTATCCGACCGTGATCGATTCCGATGCCAGCATCCGCGACCTGCTCAAGATCACCTGGACACCCAGCTATATCCTCATCTCGCCGGACGGTGTGGTCCGCGCCTTCCGTACCGACCTGTCCGTGTCCGATGGCGAGCCGGTAAAGGACTTCCTGAAAGACGTCGCCCGGGTGAAGGGTGACGTGCGCAAGGCAGAGTTTGGCGGCACTCCCCTGCCTGCCACGATCGGGCCGGAAGGCACCATGCGCCTGAAAGGCGAGACGCCGTTCACGCTGGACGCCATGAAAGCCGCTTTTCCCGGTCATGAAATCCTCACGGACCGCGCCTTTGCCGGAGAACAAGCCTACCCGGTGTTTCTCATCCAGACGATTGCGACGCCCAATGAGCCAAGCCGCCTTGTCTACGTGGTCGAACCGGACTGGACGCTCGGCAATGTCGGATCGGTCGTGACCCGCAACCCGGCCGTCACGGGCCCGTATGGCGGCACCATCGGCAAAATGAAACTCAAGGACCTGACCAAGGAAGCGCGGGCCCGCTGCACCCTGCAGCCCGGACCGATCGACTCGCTCTTCATTTGCCCCAGCAATGTGGAGTCTCCGCGCTTCATCCGTGCCTTTGGGGCCGGCGGCGACTTTGACGGCAGGCTTGATGACGCGTCTCCGGAATATCAGGAAGAAGCCGTTCTCCTGGAGATGAAATTCATCCCCCAGCCAGCCACGGCGAAGAAATAGGCCGCTGACCTCGATCGAAACGCATGCGCCGCTATCTGCATGATTAAATGACATTTCATGCGGATCCGCGGAACCAAAGTTTGAATGTTCGCCTCTCAGCCGTTATTGGGTAGACTGGCCCAGAACACATTGGGAAAGGCGAGACTTCATGCTGCATCCTTCGACAAAACGGTTGATCGACAAGCTGAGTGAAATGACCCGCAAACAGCGGGTTGCCTGGTCAGAGGGCGAAAACGGCACGATCACCCATGATACCGAGGGTTACAGGGTCGTCCTGACGCCGGAACCCCACGCCGTTCTACTGACAGATGCACTCGGGAAGATCATCGAATCCTGTACGCCGGACGAGTTTTCCGACGACACCGATGCCGCCGGGCGGCCCTATGCCAGTTTCGTGGCTGATCTCTATCGCGAAGCCCACCGGCATGCCCGGGGGACTGAAAAGGCGATCCACTCCGTTCTCATGGGTCTCGAAACCATAGACGCCGCTCCGGAAGCAGAGCCCGATATCGCGCTGGATCCTGCCGAACTGATCGAGGACCCGGGTGACGACACAGATTCGCTCCCGGAGGCCTATCCTGAGGTCGAGGGACAAAATGACATGGCCCGCGCCGTTGCCAGCATGGCCGATGAACTCAATGGCGGTGCGCCTGAAACCGATCAGGCGCCCGAACCTGAGACCGAGCTGGATGCCGGTTCAGGCACCACTTTCGACGTCGAACAGGACGAGACCGAAGACGCCAGCGAACCTGAAGCCGTGGCCGAAGTGGACGATGCCGCCTATGTGAATTTCGGGGCCTCTACGCCCGGAGCGGCCTCTGAAGCCGAAACGGTCTCTGCCGCCTCCCCCGAGACAGCGGAAGAACCATTGTGGCCGGTTGATGAAAATGCCCCGGAGATTGCTGCGGAAAGCGCCGACGCATCGCTTCAGGACGCCTCTGATCCGGAACCGGCTCCACCTGTCGAACAGCCTGCATCGAGTATTTTGGGCGGCGGCTATTTTGGCGCCGGCACAGGCAACCTGTCCGGCTACATGACATCTCCGCCACCGGAACCGGACGCCGCCACAGAACCAGACCCCATTCTCGTCGCGGATGAGCCGACCGTCGAGGTCGATGCATCAGCCGAACCTTTCCCTTATACGCCCGCATTCTCGACGGATGAGACGCCGGAAGAGAAAGAGGAAGACGACGCCGCGCCGCTCGCCACTCAGGCAACCCCGGTCGAACCGGCAGCCCCGCGCAGCTTCAGCTTGTCTGGCATATCATCGGGATTTGGCCTCGGGTCTGCCAGCCGTGCCGGTCTGGCACCCGCTGAACCTGCTGCCCGCGCACCGGCGACGCCGTCGACAGATCGCGCCCACATGGTCATCGATGGGACAATTGACCTGCCTGACGACATGCCCCTTTCGGAATTCGATGCGGGCCCCGATACACCCGCCTATCCGGATCCTGTCGCCGAGGCGTCCGAGGCGCCGTTCCAATTCAGCGAAGACGCAGCCGCCAACGAGGCGGCCGCCCAAGAGGCCATCTCGGAACCGGAACCGGAATCCTCAAGACCGGAAGAACAGGCTTTCGAAGCACCGCCTGAAACCATGGAAACACAACAGGCTGAAGAAGCGGAGAGCGAATCGCCGCCGCCTGCTCCAAAAGTGACGACACGCTTCAACCCCTGGAATTGATCCGCCGACACCCGCGAAATCGCCGGGAATCTGATCTTTCTCCAGGGTGAGACGCCCACATTTGTGGCGACGCAGCAACATCTTGCCGCCGAAAGCCACGATCGGGCCGAAACCGCGAAGCCTGTCATATCCCGCATGTTGGAACTGTGAGACATCCCAGCCCATAAGATCCCGCAGCAAGACGGGCTGTTCCCGTGCAAGTCAGGATGATTTCCCCATGCAACACAGATCCGCCCTTCGCGCCCTCCTTCTGGGCTCCAGCTTTCTCGTCGTCACACCCCTTCCCGGTAACGCCCAGGAGGTTGATGCCGAAGCGCGCCTTCCCGCCGTCACCGTCACGGCCCAGAAAATAGAACAGAACCTCCAGGACGTGCCGATCTCGATCACCACGGTTGCCGGCGAGAAACTCGACGTGCTGAAATCCTCCGGCGCTGATGTGCGGTTCCTGTCCGCCCGTGTGCCCAGCGTCATCGCCGAAAGCTCGTTCGGCCGGGCCTTCCCGCGCTTCTATATCCGCGGCATCGGCAATACCGATTTCGACCTCAACGCCTCGCAACCTGTCAGCCTCGTCTATGACGATGTGCCTTATGAGAGCCCGATCCTGAAGGGCTTTCCGGTCTTCGACCTCGACTCGATCGAAGTCCTGCGTGGACCACAGGGCACCCTGTTCGGCCGCAACACGCCGGGCGGCATCATCAAGTTCGACTCGGCAAAGCCAACCCAGGAATTCGGGGGCTATGCCCGCGGGTCTTATGGCAATTACAACACCAAAGAGCTCGAGGGCGCAGTCAACCTGCCCGTATTTGCCGATCAGCTCGCCGTGCGCCTGTCGGGCCTTTATCAGGAGCGCGATCCCTATGTCGACAACGGCTTCACCGGCGAGGAAGACCGCTATGAGGGCTTCGAGGAACTGGCTGGCCGCGCGCAGGTCCTGTTCACGCCGAACGATACGGACTTCTCCGCCCTGCTCAACGTGCACGCCCGCTCCAACGAAGGCGACGCCCGCCTCTTCCGGGCCAATATTATCGATGCCGGCTCCAAAGGCCTCGGCGCAGGCTTTGACCGCGACACGGTCTATTATGATGGTGACAATTTCCTCGAGCAGGACACCCATGGCGTCACCCTGCGGCTCGAGAAGGGCCTCACCGACGCCCTGACGCTCACCTATGTCTTCGGCAACGAGCAGGCGACAATCCATAGCCGCAGCGACATTGATGGCGGCTATGGCGCCGCTTTCCTGGGCGCTGGTAATTTCGGTCCCGGAAACATCCCGTTCCCGTCCGAGACAAGCGGCTCTGTCGACGCCCTTCATCAGACCACGAATGAATTGCGCATCGCCTATGACAATGGCGGAGCTGTGCGGGCACAGGCTGGCGTCTTCTTCTTCGAGGAAGAGGTGTCCATCACCTCGAAAAACTTCAACTCCCTGGCGCCTGGCCGGCCAGAGACCAGCAGCGCCCACCGTGAGCTGGACACCGAGAGCAAGGCCGTCTTCGCATCACTGAGCTATGACATCACCGATCAGCTCACGCTCTCCGGCGGCGCACGCTGGAGCGATGACGACAAGGAATTCCGGGCGACCGGCGACGAGCGCGAGCTTGGCGACGAACAGGTCAGCTGGGATGTCACCGCCGACTACAAACTCGACAAGGACATCAATCTTTACGCCCGCATCGCCAAAGGCTTCCGGGGGCCAACGGTGCAACAACGCTTCGGCGCGCCCTCGCAGGCCGACAGCGAGACCGTTCTGTCCTACGAGGCCGGTGTGAAATCGGAATTCTTCGACAACCGGCTCCGCGCCAATGCCGGCATCTACATGTTCGGGATGGACGGCCAGCAACTGACTATCGTCGGGGGCCTGAACAATGATGTCTCCCTGTTCAATGCCGACAAAAGCGAGGGCTATGGCTTCGAGGCCGATATCGAGGCTACGCCCGTCCGGAACCTCCTGCTGACAGCAGGCCTGTCCTACAACAAGACCGAGTTCAAGGATGACCTGATCATCGCGCCGGGCTGTGGCGGCGGCTGCACCGTGCTTGACCCGGCCGTGTATGACGCTGATGGCACCACGCTGCTCGGCTACAATATCTCCGGCAATTCCTTCCCGAATGCGCCGGAATGGATCGCCAACATGACGGCGCGCTATGCCATCCCGCTCCAGGCTGGCGAGCTCTACGGCTACACTGACTGGGCCTATAAGGGCGACACGAATTTCTTCCTGTATGACAGTATCGAGTTCGGTCAGGACGGATATTGGGAAGGCGGCCTGAAGGTCGGTTACAAGTCAAATGCTGGTTATGATCTGTCCATTTTCGCCCGCAACATTCTCGACGAAGAGACCCTGACAGGCGGTATCGACTTCAACAACCTGACCGGCTTCGTCAACGAGCCGCGCACCTATGGTGCCCAGCTTCGCTGGGACTTCTAGTCCAGACACGATCGATACGCGAAACCAAGCCGGGCCGCAGCACGCACCCGACATGCTCACCGAGTTGCCAATGATAGGCATGAGCCGAATAGCCCTGCTATTCGGCTCAAACAGTGCTTCACACGGGAGAGACGTCGGTGACCTTGTAGGTCAGGGGCGTTTCACCATGGCTGGTGACAGTCACGTACTCGCCTTCCTTGAAGACATGCTCGCCGAGCCGGTAACCCGCTTCGTCATCGCCTTCATCATCCTCGTCATAGTGGAAGAACCAGTGATTGCCGCGATGTGTCAGCAAACCGTCGGCGTGCGCTGTATCATCGGAGGAAAAGCGCACGACGCGGCAATTCTTGCGCACCTCCCGCCAGGCGTCCACGTCCAGATGGCCGTCTGCCGTCAGCGGGGCCACCATCGTGTAGCCTTCGCTCGGGTCGCCGCCCGGAAGACCGGGATTGCGCGCAAGTTGGAGTGTGATGCGGCTGAGGGCCATGTTGGTTTCCTTTATGGTTTGAAGTATCGAGAAATTAGCGTGCCAGCGCGAGCACCGGCGCATGAGCCGCTTCCAGCATCCGCCGTGTCGTTCCGCCGAACAGGCGTTCGCCGAGCCGCGAATGTCCGTATGCGCCGGCGACGATCATGGATGCCCCGCTTCCCTTTGCCAGGGCCAGCAGGCCGCTGCCGACATCACCGTCGATCTCGGCGGCTTTTGCCGTCACACCGTGCCGCTTCAGCCAGCTTTCCAGCGTTCCCGGTTCGGCCGCCGGACGGGCCGCGTCGCGTTCAAGGTCTTTCGGTGCCTGCGCGATGATGACATCCCCCATGGCCCGGATCAGCGGAAGGTGGAAACGCACAGCCCGCGCCGCGCCATTGCTGCCATCCCAGGCGATGATCACCGGCCCAGCACTGAATTCGTCGCTGCCCGCCAGCACCACCGGCAGGCGTGCATCCATCATGACATGCTCGAACGCCAAGTATAGCGGCGTGCCATTCTTTGCTGCCGACCGGGGAAACACCACGGCCTGCGCCAGTGTGGCCGCGTTGGCGCTGGCACGTTCCACCGTATTGACCTCATGGAAGAAGTCGCAGTCGAGTCCATGTGCGCCCATGCTGGTAACGTCATGAAACGCAGTCTCGGCCGTCTGCTTCATCGCAAGCTGCATATCGATGATGCTTTGCGCTGTGCTCGCTGTCAGGCCGACCGCTTCCGGTGTCGCCGAGACCATCAACACCGCGTTCGGGTCCGGCAAGGCAAACAGTCCAGTCACAGGCGTATTCAGCCGCCTCGCGAGTTCCACCGCGGTCAGCGTGGATTGACGATCTTCTTTTTCGGTTCCCTGCAAAATGGCAACGACTGACATGGGACATGCACCTCCGGGTGACGGGACTTGTTCAACTTGCCAACAGTCTACCATCCGGCCCGGTTTCAGCGAACTACGCAGATTCCCCTAGCGCGCGGCAGCGATCCGCGTCCGTGCGATCCCATCCGCGACCGCATTGGTCGGCTGGCCGCTGGTCAGCGCTTCATCCAGCACTTCGCCCAGTGTCTGGACCAGGCGTGCCAGCTTGGCGTCCACCCATTCGCGAGAATAGTTGCCAGAGATCTCGGCCGCCACATTGATGATGCCACCACCATTGATCACATAATCGGGCGCGTAGAGGATGCCCTTGCGTCGCAGCAATTCCCCCATTTCCGGCATGACCAGCTGGTTGTTTGCGGCGCCTGCAATCGCCTTCACCCTGAACTGGTCCAGCGTCTGTTCATTGACCACGGCACCCAGTGCACAGGGCGCGAAAATATCCGCCTCGACATGGTAGATTTCATCCGGCGCAACGATACGCGCGCCTGTCCGGTCGGCCACCGCCTTCAGCGCCGCCTGGTCGATGTCGGTGATGATCAGGTTCGCCCCCGCCTTGGCGAGATGGTCGCACGTATAGCCGCCAACCGATCCGACACCCTGGACTGCGACGGTCCGCCCCGTCAGGTCTCCGCTGCCAAGCGCGCGCTTCGCCGTCTCGACAATACCGAGGAACACGCCGCGTGCCGTGACAGGCGACGGGTCGCCACTTGCCGCTTCGCCCTGGTCGAGCCCGGCGACATAGGCCGTCTCTTGCCGCACGATCGCCATGTCGGCGACGTCGATCCCGACATCCTCAGCCGTGTAATAACGGCCCTGCAGGCTTTCCACCGCCCGGCCAAACGCCCGGAACAGGGCCGGAGACTTGTCGGTCTTGGCATTGCCCCAGATCACCGCCTTGCCACCGCCCAGCGGAATGTCGGCCATGGCATTCTTGTAGCTCATGCCCTGGCTGAGACGCAGCACATCCTTGAGCATGGCCTCGCCGGATGGGAAATTCCACATCCGCGTGCCCCCGGCTGCCGGGCCGCGCGCCGTCGAATGGATCGCGATAATGGCTTTCAGGCCGCTGGCCGCATCCTGGAACAGGTGCACGCCTTCATGGGAATCATAGGAAGGATGGTCGAACATGGGTGAAATCGCATTTGGTTGCAGATGAAACGAAGCGCAGCGTTTAGGTTCTTGCTTCCCTTGGGTCAATCACAATGGCCGCGACACAGGCACCACTGGCCCAATCCTTGCCTGATTGCTACCCACGCCCTTGGCGCACCCTTGCCACACCCTGTCCACCCGGCTGGAAACCACTTGTTAACCTTCAGAAAATTGACTCCTTCTCAGGAATTGACGCGTATCCTCTGCGCATAAAATGCAGCTACGTCCCATCATCCTTGCCATCGGCATCATGACCATCCTCCTCGGCGCAGCGATGATTCCGTGTGCATTGATGGATTTGGCCGACAAGCGTCCGGAAGCGCATGTCTTTGCCGTGTCGGCATTCGGCTCGATGTTCATCGGCACCTGCCTCTGGGTATTGGCGCGCGGCGGAGACCAGCGCACGGGCCAGCGTGAGGCCTTCCTGCTGACCGTACTGGTCTGGGTCTTCCTGCCAGCCGTCGCAGCCATCCCCTTCATCGCGTCCGGCATGAGCCTGACGGACGCTATCTTCGAGTGCGTTTCCGGTCTCACGACGACAGGTGCGACCGTCCTCACAGGCCTCGACGACATGCCGCGCGGCCTCCTGCTCTGGCGTGCCATCCTGCAATGGTTCGGCGGCATCGGCATTATCGTGACCGCCATCGCCATCCTGCCCCAGCTTCGGGTTGGCGGGATGCAGCTTTTCGAGCTCGAAAGCTCGGATATTTCCGGCAAGTTCCTGCCACGCATCACCGACATCGCGGCCTATCTCGGCTTCACCTACCTGTTGATCTCGATGCTGTGCGCCCTTTGCTACTCGCTCGCCGGCATGAACTGGTTCGATGCCATCGCCCATTCCATGACCACGATGTCGGCTGGCGGCTATTCCACGCACGACCTGTCATTCGGCTATTTCAACGACACCAATGCGCCTTATGTCGCGACCCTCTTCATGTTCATCGCCGGGCTACCGCAAAGCCTTCTGGCGATGATGCTCCTCCAGGGGCGGATCATGCCGATGATCAAGGATCCCCAGCCGCGCGTTTACCTGCTGATCGCACTCGTGCTCTCACTGGTGATCGTCGCCTATCACGAGATCGTCGTCGATCCGCGTATCTTCGAGACCGCAGCCCACGCGTTCAAGGACGCCCTGTTCAACATCATCTCGGTGATGACGGGCACGGGATATGCTTCGGCCCCGTACGACACATGGGGCGAACCGGTGATGGCGATCTTCCTGGTCGCAACCTTTGTCGGCGGTTGCGCGGGGTCCGCGGCTTGCGGCCTCAAGATGTTTCGTCTCGAAATTTCGGCCAAGGCCATCGTCGCCTATTCTCACCGCATGACGATGCCCCACCGCAGGACGCCCATCCGCTATGGCGGAAAAGTGGTCGACGAAGAGACCCTGCAATCCGTCATGGTCTTCGTGTTCCTCTACCTCGCCACATTCCTGGTCGCCGCCGCGCTACTGTCCCTGTGCGGGCTGGACGCGATGACCGCCATTTCCGGTTCGGCGACCAGCGTCTCCAATGTCGGCCCCGGCCTCGGCCCAATCATTGGGCCATCCGGCACGTTCCAGACCCTGCCCGATGCCGCCAAATGGATTTGCGCCATCGCCATGTTGCTGGGCCGGCTTGAGTTCATTTCGGTCTTCGTCGTGCTGACGCGCCGCTTCTGGCAGGGTTGAAAATTTCCCGGACGCAAATCTGGACTTCTGCAGCATTCCCTGAACATATGGCACACATGGTGCCATTAGAGTGCCCACGGGAGGAATTTTACAATGTGGAAAACACTAACGCTCGCCACCACGGCGCTCGCGCTCGTCGCCTGCAGCGGCAACAAGTCTGACGAGGCGCCCGCTGACATTGCGGCGACTCCGGAAAGCACAGCCCCGGACGGCGCGACCCCCGGCTACAGCGCAGAGCGCAACGCCTATTTCGGCGACATGCACATTCACACGCGCAACAGTTTCGATGCCTACATCTTCAACGTGCGCCGGGACGCCGACGATGCCTACCGCTTCGCCAAGGGCGAGACGATCAAGCACCCGTCCGGTTTCGACATGACCATCGCAGGTGGCCCGCTCGACTTCTACACCGTTACCGATCACGCCGAATATCTCGGCGTTCTCCCCGCGATGAATTCCAAGAGCTCGCCGCTTTCCGAACTGCCGCGCTCCAAGGATATGTTCTCGACCGATCCAGCCAAGATCCAGGCGGCCTTCCAAGGTGTGGGCGCCTCCGTCCGCTCAGGCGACAAGATTGAGGAAATGTATGACGAACCGCTGATCGATTCGGTCTGGGGACAGAACATAGCAGCCGCCGAAAAGTACAATGAGCCTGGCGTCTTCACGACATTCTCGGCCTATGAGTTCACGTCCGTCACGACACCGGATGACAATGGCGGCTTTGGCGGCGGCAACCTCCACCGCAACGTCTTCTTCCGCGGCGAAGCGCCCGACCGCGCCTTCTCGACCCTTGATTCCACCAATCCTGAAGACCTCTGGGACTGGATGGACGCTCAGCGCGCCGAGGGCCGCGAGTCGATCGCCATTCCGCATAATTCGAATGTGTCCGACGGCCAGATGTTTCGGCTCGAAACCTATAATGGCGATCCGCTGGATGCGGCTTATGCCGACCAGCGCAACCGCAACGAACCGCTCGTCGAGATCACGCAGGTCAAGGGAACGTCCGAGACGCACCCCGACCTCTCGCCCAATGACGAATGGGCGAATTTCGAGATCTATGACGAATTGCTCGCCAGCAATATCGTATCGAAAACCAAGGGCTCCTATGTCCGCGAAGCCTATCGCAATGGCCTGAAGCTCCAGGAAGAACAGGGTTTCGACCCGTTCCGCTTTGGCATGACCGCCGCCTCTGACAGCCATGTCGCAGGTGGCGCCTATGCAGAGACTGATTTCTGGTCGAAAATCGGCATCGTCGACGGCCTGCCATTCCAGCGCGGTTCGGTGCCCATGCCCGGCATCACGGACTGGGCAGATCAACCCGACAACCAGACAACCAAGAACGCCAAGCATTGGTTCTCGCGCTGGTCAGCGTCGGGTCTCACGGGCGTCTGGGCTGAGGAAAACACCCGCGACGCCATCTTCGATGCCTTCCGCCGCAAGGAAACCTTCGCCACCACCGGTCCGCGCATGAAGGTCCGCTTCTTCGGTGGCTTCGGCTACACGGCTGACACGCTGAACGCCACCGACCTTGCCAAACAGGCATATGCGGGCGGCGTCGCCATGGGCGGCGACCTTGTCGGCACCGGCGAGGCACCCCGCTTCATCGCTTGGGCCATCCGCGATGCGAACTCGGCGCCGCTCCAGCGCGTGCAGGTGGTCAAGGTCACCAGCAGCGGCGAAGCCGTGTATGACGCGGCCTGCTCCGGCGGCGCCAATCCCGATGCCAATCATCGCTGCCCGGACAATGGGTCCAGTGTCGACATCACGACCTGCACCACGGCAGACGGCAGCGGCGCTGGCGAACTGAAAGCCCTCTGGACCGACCCGGACTTCGTGCCCGGCCAGCGCGCCACCTATTATGTCCGTGTGCTCGAGAACCCGACCTGCCGCTGGTCGACCTGGGAAGCCAATCGTAATGGCACCCCGCCGAATCCGGACCTGCCCACCACGATCCAGGAACGCGCCTATACGTCGCCGATCTGGTACATCCCGCCCGCTTAGATGCGACAGCTGCTACGCGAGCCGCTCGTCCATTTCGTCATCGTCGCATTGCTCGTGTTCGCGGGCCATGCGGCGTGGACGGCGCACGTCGCCGCCCGTGACGGTACCATCACCGTGACCCAGGAAGACATGCAGCGCATGGCGGCGCTGTATGCGTCTGAATCCGGCGTGCTGCCCTCGCCGGAAGACATGGCGGCGATGGTCTCTGACCAGATCCGCGATGAAGCCCTGTCGCGCGAGGCTCGCCGCCTCGAACTCGACGCAGGCGACACGATCATCGAACGCCGTCTTGCCCAGAAGATGAGCTTCATGGTCTCCGATCTCGCCGACACGCCTGTACCCGACGAGACGACACTTCGAGCCTGGTATGACGCTCACCCCGACGCTTACACCGCCCCACCGAACGTCACCTTCGAGCACGTCTTCCTCAGCACGGACGCCACCACGGATGCGGACACAACCACCCTCCTCAACACCCTCAACGCCCCCTCACCACCCGACTGGCACACCCTCGGCGACCCCTTCATTCTCCAGCGCGCCTATGGCGATCTCCCGTTTCGCGAAACCGTTCGCCTGCTCGGGACAGACTTCGCGACCGCACTCTTCGCACTGGATGCGGGTGACGCGTGGCAAGGTCCGGTCAGGTCCGCCCTCGGCCTGCATCTCGTGCACCTGATCGCCAAGGACGATGGCAGCCTGCGCCCCTTTGAAGAGGTCCGGTCGCGCGTCGAGGCAGACTGGCGTGACGACGCCCTGCGTACCGCCAACGAGACGGCCATCGCGAATATCATCAAGCGCTACAAGGTCCGTATCGAAGGCGCCGAATGAGACGGCTTTTTCTCGCGCTCCTGGCCCTGATCTGCATCGCCCTGCCCGCCAGCGCGCATGAAGTCCGGCCTGCCTATCTGGAAGTCACCGAAACAGAGCCAGGCGCGTTCGCCGTGACCTGGAAACAGCCCGTCCTGGACGGACGCCGCCTGAAGCTAGACCCGGTCTTTCCCGAGGGCTGCGACCGTGAACGCGAACGCGCCGATGCCGCTGGCGGCACCCTGGTCCAGCGCTGGGAGATGCATTGCGATCTCTCCACCGGCCAGATCGAAATCGCCGGGTTGGAACGCACCCTCACGGATGCCTTCGTCCGCGTTGACCGCCTCACCGGCGACGATCTCTCTGCCGTTCTCCGCCCCGGTGCACTCCAGCTCGATCTCGCATCCCCCACAGGTGCCCCGACGGCGACCTATTTCCGCATCGGCGTGGAACATATCCTGTTCGGCTTTGATCACCTGCTCTTCGTGCTCGGCCTGGTCCTGCTGGTCCGGCCCCGCCAGCTGCTGGCCACCGTTACCGCCTTCACCCTCGCCCACTCACTCACCCTGGCCGCCGCTTCGCTCGGGGGCATCACCCTGCCCGGCCCGCCGGTCGAGATCGTGATCGCCATGAGCATCGCGCTGCTCGGCGCTGAAACCATCTATCGCAGCCGGGGCCACGAAACGCTCAGCCAGCGCAAGCCCTGGCTCATCGCATTTGGCTTCGGCCTGGTCCACGGATTCGGATTCGCTGGTGCGCTCGCCGAAATCGGCTTGCCGAAAGGCGCCGAAGTGCTGGCCTTGCTGCTGTTCAACCTCGGTGTCGAAGTCGGCCAGGTCGCCTTTGTCGGCGCGGTCCTGCTGCTGGTTTTCCTTGCCACGCGTTTCGCCCGCTTGCCGCTGGCACCGGCGCGCATCGTCGCCGCTTATGGCATCGGCATCACGGGTGCCTATTGGGCGATCGAGCGGATCGTCAACGTCTTCGTCTGACGCCTAGAGCCCCAGCGCCTTCCACAACATCCGCGCCGCCACCAACGCCAGCAGCACGGCAAACAGCCGCTTCAGCAGGACCGCATCCATCTTGTGCGCCAGCTTCGCCCCAACCGGC
The DNA here is from genome assembly GCF_037969335.1 of Hyphomonas sp. Lineage (GTDB taxonomy): Bacteria > Pseudomonadota > Alphaproteobacteria > Caulobacterales > Hyphomonadaceae > Hyphomonas. The sequence continues at coordinate 15,988 of NZ_JBBKXE010000086.1, forward strand.
GCCATCGTCACAGTGAATAGCGAAATCAGGGCAAAGGCAGCGACGTTGACATAGCCGAGCGAGAAGGGCGGCAGGTCCTCCCGGCCCCAGCCGATGAAGATCGCCACAATCGCCGACGGCAGCCCGATCAGAACGCCCCAGCCAGCCGCCGTGGCCACCGCGCGATGGATCGGTCGGCCGTACAGCGTCATCAGGCTGACCCCGAACGTGCCTCCGCCAATCCCCATCAGCGCCGAGAGCGCGCCAATCGCCATACCGAGCCCGCCGCGTACAATGCCACCCGGCATCGTTTCTGCCAGTCGCCAGGTTGGCCGTCCGAAGAATAGCTGCGCCGACAGGACAAAGGCCATCGTGCCGAAAATACCGAGCAAGGCCTGTTTGGAGAGGAAGCCGCTGAGGCCCATGCCAATCAGCGCCCCGAGGACAATAAAGGGCGCCCATGTCCGGATGATGTCCCAGTCGACAGCGTCATGGCTATGGTGCGCCATCACGCTGCGCGCCGATGTCAGGACGATTGTCGCTAGCGACGTCGCCACCGCCACATGCATGGCGGTCTCGCCATAGCCCATGCCGTCGAACAGGAAGAACAGGACCGGCACGATGACTGCGCCGCCGCCGATGCCGAACATGCCGGCCGCGAGGCCCGCAGCCGCCCCGGCCGCCGCGAGACCCAGCAAGAGCGGCCAGTACTGCAGGAAAATATCGATCATGCTTCCGCTTAGCGGGCCTGCCCGCGCTTGTCGATTGGCATCGCCCTGGCCCCAAAGCTACCAGACGCCAGCCTGCTTCAGCGCCGCATCAAGGTCAGGCGGAATGTCGAGCGCCGCCTCGCCGGTCTTCAGGTCGCGCGGGGCGTCTGTCGGCTTCAGGTAGCGCCAGCCCTGGAACGGGCGTTTGGCCTGCGCATAGGTTCGCACCAGGTTCGGATCGAACACCAGTTCGCACATGGCGCGGCCTTCATCATCCTTGATCGCGCGGATATCGATGATCCTCTGGCGCACCCGGATCGCCCGCTTGATGACCCAGTAGATCGAACCGCCGTCGAGCATTTCCTCCGCCCGCTTCGGTGCCATGCGGGTGTGGTGGACGGGATGGTCGAGGCGCTGCAGCTGCCGCGTCTGCCAGTCAGCGAGGTCTTCGATCGTGTCGGCGCCCACGCACAGTTTCACCATGTGAATCGTCATGGCGTGGAGACTAACGCGCCGGGCCGTCCAATCCAGTCATCAATGTGGGTTTGGCTGCTTTGCCGCGCTCGAAATCCCGCTGCGCCTGGGCACTGGCGAAGAAGAATTCGGCATTCACAATCGTTGCCGAATAGCGCCGTTCGATTTTCCGGAATGCGGCACGCGCCTCCAGCTCGACTGAAAACCCGGACACATAACTCATGCCCCAGCGCGGCTCGGTCCGCAGGAAATAGCTCTGGTTATACTTCGTCAGGCGGCCGCCTTCGGGCCCCGCAACAGGCTGGGGCAGCGTATAGTCGATCCGCAGGAACCGCTCACCCACAGGATCCAGCCACGCCGTCGCCTGCAGCCGTTCGGCTGCCCACACGTCGAATTCACCATCATTCTTGGATGGCGTATGCCGGAACGAGATTTGCCAGGCATGCCCGCGGTCATCGACCTGGACGCTGCGGCCAAGGCTCGCGCGCAGGTCGTCCGGGAATAGCCGCCCGTCAGGCGCGGCCTCGGCGGCCCAGTTAGCCGCCACGTCCTCCAGTTCGTCGTCTTCGCCCTGCCAATCGAGCACCTGCCAGCGTTCAGCGCCTGTCTTGCGCGGATCAAACGCGTAGACACGCTTGGCCCGGTCGCTCTCCAGTTCCACCGTAAAGGCGGCCCGCAGCGTTTTCGGGGCCTCGGTCGCCGACAGCGCCGAGTCCATCGGACCGGTTCCGGTCACCAGCGAAAACGCCATGAGTAGTGCAAGCCACATCGACAAAACCATCCCGACTGAACTTTTGTCCACATTTGCGGCAACCATGCGGCAAAGGCGCAAAAGCTCGTTTGGCGACCATTCTAGGCCGCCAAGGATTTATGGGAGTTGAACAGCGCTGCCTGTCAGGGTTTCACATAGGCGAGCGGCCGGTTGTGCTCGTCGAGTTTCAGATAGCGATCCCGTAGCTCCGTCTGGCGCGTTTTCAGGGACTGGACGTCCCCGTCAATGATCACCACGTCCGGATTGGAGGTGATTTCCAGCGGATCGCCATCCCAGACCACGATATCCGCCCGGGCACCGGGACCGATCACACCCAGCCCCTGAAGACCGAATATCGCGGCAGGCGCCGTTGTCAGCGCTTTCATCGCATCATCGTGCGACATGCCGTTGGCCACCGCATTGCCGGCCACCTGGATCGCCAGACGGGCCTGATGGCTGGAATCACCGAGATGCGAAATGGCGACCGTCACGCCGGCCTCCATCATGCGCGACGCGTTTTCCGCCGTCGCGCCGAGTTGCTCGAAGCTGGCCGGCAGGTTTGAAAAGGCATCCACGATTACCGGAATACCGGATCGCGCCAGCCGCGGTGCCACGCGCCAGCCCTCATCGGCCCCGACAATGGCGATCTTCAGGTCCGGGTTCGCTGCGGCAAAGTCCATGATCGCGTTGAGATCGCTGGCCTTGTGCGCTTCGATCAGGATCAACTGCTCGCCCCGTGCCGCCGGTCCAAGCGCCTCGGCATCCACCCGGCCAAGCGCGGTGCCGTCATTGCTCGTGAAATACCGCGCCGGATAGGCGCCCGCATCGTCCAGCGCGGCCCGGAACTGCGCCCACGCTGCCGGACGCGATCCGCCTGCCAGCGCGGCACCGTGGTCGCCCAGCGATATCAGCAGGAAGGCCTTGCGCAAAATCTCGGTATCCACGTCGCCGCTTGTGTCAGCGACAAAGCCCTGTCCGGCAAACAGGTTCGAACTGGCCTCAGGTGCCACGACGATCCGCGTCACCCCTTCGACGCGTGTCACGGCCACAGCCGTCGAATCCGGATTGAATCCATCCGCCGCATCCAGCGCAACGGAATAATCCGAGCCGCTGGCTGAGGTGTCATCGGTCGCATCTTCGGCGTCGACTTCCACGATCCCGGTGCGCGAGAAGGCGGAAATAAAGCCCGGACTGACCCATTTTCCGCTGGCATCGATGACCGTTGCCTCCATCGGCACGGGCGATCCCGCCTTGCTGACCGAGACAACCCGACCCTTGTCAATCACGACGATCCCGCTCGGGATCGTGCCTTCACTGGTTCCGGTCCAGACATTTCCGCCGACAATCGCGACAGGTGCGGCCAACACGGGCAGCGCAAGGCTCGCGGCCACGGCGATCAGGCTGGCAATATGGCGCATGCTCATTTCAGGTCTCCTTCACCGGGCTGGCCGAGTTCGAAATCCATCACCGGCCGGTTCGCCGCATCGCTGCGGTCATACATCAGCGCGCCATCGACAAAGACCTGGTCGGCCTTGGTGTAGACGCTGAACGGATTGCCGGACCAGACGACCACATCGGCCATCTTGCCGGGCACGAGGCTGCCGGTCTTGCCGTCGATGCCGAGTGATTTGGCCGGGTTCAGCGACAGCCATTGCCACGCCTCTTCCTCGGGTATGTTGATGCCGATCTTCCGTCCGTCCGCCCATGCCTTGGCGGCTTCCTGGTTCAGGCGCTGGATGCCGATATCGCTATCGGAATGCACGATCGCGCAGGCACCGGCCTGGTGCACCATCGGGATGTTTTCCTTGATGCCGTCATAGGCTTCCATCTTGAAGCCCCACCAGTCCGCCCACATCGACGAGCAGGCGCCGTATTCGGCCAGCTTGTCGGCAATTTTGTAGGCTTCGACCGCATGGTGGAAGGACGTGACCTTGTAGCCAAACTCCTTCGAAATATCCATGACTTGCGCGATCTCATCGGCGCGATAGCAATGCATGTGAACGAGGATGTCACCGTCGAGCACGCCTTTAAGCGTATCCAGTTCGAGGTCGCGCATCGGCGCGTCGCCGCCTTCTTTCTCGTATTTTTCCCATTTGCGCTTGTAGTCGGCCGCCTGGATCCAGGCCGTCCGGTACCCGGCGACATTGCCCATGCGCGAATACGGCGTGCCACCCGGATACTTGCCGCCACCATAGCCATAGACCCGCTTCGGGTTCTCGCCGCAGGCCATTTTGAGCGTGTAGGGCGCGCCCGGGAACTTCATGCCCTGCACGGTCCGGCTCGGCACATTCTTCAGCGTCACGCCGCGCCCGCCGAACAGGTTCGCGCTGCCCGGCAGCACCTGCAGCGCCGTGACGCCGCCTGCCAGCGCCCGCGTGAACCCCGGATCCTGCGGCCAGATGCCATGTTCGGACCAGACTTCCGCTGTCACCGGGCCGGAAATCTCATTGCCATCACCATGCGCGCTGACACCGGGCGAGGGATAGACGCCGAGATGGCTGTGATTATCAACGATGCCGGGCGTCACCCAGCGACCGGCCGCATCGATCACCTTGGCATCGCCCGGCGCGGTCAGGTCCTTGCCGATCGCCGACACTTTGCCGTTTTCGATGAGCAGGCTGCCATTTTCGATCAGCGCGCCGGTGCCGTCGATGATCGTCGCGTTCGAAATGAACACGGACGGGTTCGGATAAGGCGCATAGGTCGAGGGAAACGGATCCTTGGGAACCGTGATCTTGTCCTTGCTGTCGGCCTTGTCCGTGCCACCGCACGCGGCCAGAATCAGGGCAAGGCACGACAGGCCCGCCAGGGAAATTCGGTTCATCTGCATCAGCCCCACTCGCTGTATTGATTACAGACGCATTTGTGCGCAGATTTGAGCCTGCGGCAAGGGGGGCGGCGCGTTCAGCGCTTGCGCGGCGGCGAAACGTTCTTCTCGCGGGCAAAAACCAGCTTCATCAGCCAGTTCGGCGCAAACCGTTCAACGCGGGGGTGGCGTTTCAGTACGCTTTCCATCCAGCGATGCCCCCAAACCGAATTACGACCCAGCAGGATGACACCCAGGATACCGAATGGCAGGCCGATCGGAATCAGCGGCGTCACGATACCAATCGGAATCGACAGGGCGATCATCAACAGGCCGATCAGGGCCAGGAGCTGGCGGAACGCGGTATTGAAACCGGAACGGAAGGGATCAACCGGCCTTGCGGGCGGCAGGGGAGCAGTTTCGGTCATCGGGTTCGTTTCGTCGTCAGCCATTCTGGGTGATATGGGGCTTGTGGGTTGTTCCGGCCAATGAAATCATCAGGATGTGTTCAAAGTCTGGCAACAGCGTTACTCGATTGCTACAACTTTGAATATTCTTGCTGTCGATTGCGGGAACGGGGCATGAGGACGGCATGAAATTACAGTCCATCCAGATCCTGCGCGGCCTCGCGGCGCTGCTGGTCGTCCTATACCATATCCGCGCCATGGAAGCGCTGGCCATCGGCCGGAATGGCCTCAGCGAGATGCCGTTGCTCAACGGTTTCGTGACCAACGGCTTTGCCGGAGTCGACCTGTTCTTCGTGATTTCGGGCTTCATCATGGTTTACGTGACCGAAGGCATGCGGGCCGGAATCAGGTCGAGCCTCGATTTCCTGTTCGCCCGCGTCACCCGGATCTTCCCGCTCTGGTGGGTCTTTGCCGGCCTCATTTCCGTAATGTTCGTCATCAACGGCGCGATCGGCTTCGAGGACGTTTGGAACCGCGTCCGCCAGGGCGAGCCGCTCGTATCCTATCTCGTCAAATCCTTCTTTCTCGTGCCACAGACGGCTCCCCCGGTACTCGGCGTCGGCTGGACGCTCGTCCACGAAATGTACTTCTACGCCGCCTTCACGCTGATGTTGCTGGTGCCGCGCCGGTTCTGGCTCTGGATCCTCCTCGCCTGGGGCGCGATGATCGCTGGCGGCTCGGCCTTCGGCCTGACCAAGCCCTTCGCCGCAGATTACAGCGCGCTCCTGTTCTATCCGATGACCATGGAATTCATCATGGGCGCCGTCGTCGGCCTCGCCATCAGTTCCGGCATCGCCTGGCGCAGCGGCATCGTCACGCTGGTCGCGGCGTTATGGCTGACGGCCAGCCTCACCTTCCAGGGCATGGAAGACGTCAATCTCCTGATGTGGGGACGCGTCGTCTGGTTCGGCTTGCCCTGCACGCTGCTGGTCTATGGCTTCGCCACGCTTGAACTGTCCGGCCGCCAGGCCTGGCTGGTGCCCGTCGGAATCGGCGCGCTCATCGCCGCCATGATCAGCCTGCTCTACAATCTCGTCGCCGAAAGCCCGTTCTCCGATCGCCTCGGCGCCACCATCGTCACGGTCACCGTCGGCGCGCTGGCCATGCTGGCTGTCCTGTGGGCCGGCTGGCTCGCCGGGCAGGCCCGGCCCGATCGGATTCGCGCCATGACGCCCGGGTTCCAAACGGCTTACCGCAGCCTGGCACGTGTCGGCGACTGGTCATTCTCGCTCTATCTCTGCCACCCGCTCCTGCTTGCGCCGGTCCGGATGGCCTTCGCAGAAGCCGCGAAAGTGCCGTGGCTCGCCCCGGTCTTCCAGCTCGGCCACGCAGGCCCCTTCGACAATATCGCGCTGATCGTCACGTCGCTTGCGGTCACATTGCTGGCCGCAGCGCTGTCTTACCGTTTCATCGAACGCCCGATGATCATCGGCTTCGGCAAGCTGCGCGAACGCCTCTTCGACCGGAAACCCGAACCGGTCGCCGCCAGCTAGGCTGCCTATTCCGCCGCGACGGTATCGGCTGCGGGCGCCGTCCATTTCAGCACCGGCTTGCGCGCCGCGCGCGTCTCGTCGAGCCGCCGCATCGGGGCGAGGTAGGGCGCACCTTTCAGCGTGTCGTCGCCCTGCGCCGCGCGCCGGGCAATGCTTTCCAGCGAGGCGCAGAACCGGTCAAGCTCGGCCTTGCTCTCGGTCTCGGTCGGCTCGATCAGCATCGCGCCATGCACCACCAGCGGGAAATACATCGTCATCGGGTGATAGCCCTCGTCGATCAGCGCCTTGGCGATATCCAGCGTCTCGATGCCTTCCGCCGTGAACGCATCCGAGAACAGCGCCTCGTGCATGCAATAGCCCTCGAAGGCCGGCGTCATCACATGCTTCAGCTTCGCCGCGATATAGTTCGCATTCAGCACCGCATCCTCGGCCACCTGTTTCAGGCCGTCCGCGCCATGGCTGAGAATATAGGCCAGCGCCCGCACGAACATGCCCATCTGGCCATGGAAGGCGACCATGCGGCCAAAGCTTTCAGACGCATCGCCCTCCATGTCTTCGACGAGGCTGAAAACGCCATCCTCGTTCTTCACCACGAAGGGCACCGGCGCATAGGGCGCCAGCGCTTCTGAGAGAACCGTCGGGCCCGAACCCGGCCCACCGCCGCCATGCGGCGTGGAGAAGGTCTTGTGCAGGTTGATATGCATCGCATCGACGCCGAGATCGCCCGGCCGCACCCGCCCGACAATGGCATTGAAGTTCGCGCCGTCACAATAGAAGTATCCGCCCGCCGCGTGGACCAGGTCGGCAATCTCGCAGATGTCCGTCTCGAACAGGCCGCACGTGTTCGGATTGGTCAGCATGATGCCGGCCACGTCATCAGTGTGCTTCAGCTTCTCGCGCAGCATGTCCATGTCGACACGGCCCCGCTTGTTTGCCTTGATCTCGTCGACGATGAACCCGCATTGCACCGCCGTCGCCGGGTTCGTGCCATGCGCCGAGGCGGGCACCAGCACGCGCTTGCGTGTCTCGCCCTCGCCGCGCGCGATCAGCGCCTGACGGATCGCCAGCATACCGGCCAGCTCGCCATGCGCGCCCGCCTTCGGGCTCATCGCCACGAAAGGCATGTTGGTCAGCATCTTCAGCCAGGTCGCCAGCTCGTCGATCAGTTCCAGCGCGCCCTGCACAGTCGCCTGCGGCTGCATCGGGTGGATGTCGCCAAAGCCCGGCAGGCGCGCCATCTTCTCGTTGAGGCGCGGATTGTGCTTCATCGTGCAACTGCCCAGCGGAAAGAAGCCGAGATCGATGGCATAATTCCTCTGCGACAGGCGCATGTAATGGCGCACCATTTCCGGCTCCGACAGGCCCGGCAGGCCGGTCGGCACCTTGCGCGCCACACCGCCCAGACGCCCCGTCCGGTTCTGCGGCGCCGGCAGGTCCACGCCGGTTGTCTCACTCGTCCCGATCTCGAAGATCAAGCCCTCAGCCTGCAACAGGCCGCGCGAGCCCGAAACGGTCTCGATGGCAGATACGGAAGCAGATGTCGGCGCCGTCGGGCGGCCTTGCGTGTTCATGCTCATCAGACAATCT
>NZ_JBBKXE010000087.1:0-2710 GCF_037969335.1 Hyphomonas sp.
GTGTTCCTCGAAAACGAGAAGCAGCAATCGGCGTTCAATTTCGAGTATTCCGATGTCGAGATGCTGAAGCGCTGGTTTGCCGATTGCGAGAGCCAGTCGAACGCGCTGCGCGATGCGAACCTGCCGTTGCCAGCCTATGATTATGCGCTGAAGGCCAGCCACACGTTCAACCTGATCGACGCCCGCGGCGCGATCAGCCCGACCGAACGCCAGGCCTATATCGCGCGGGTGAGGGACCTCGCGCGCGGCGCAGCGGCGCAATGGGCCGAGCAGGAAGAGACGCGCGCGGACGCCTGATGCTTCCAAGCTCGTCCTGAGCGAAGTTGAAGGATGAGCGCGTCACGGCGAGAATGCCGCTGAGGTGGCCAAAACGACTGAGGAGGAATTCAGATGAGCAAGACCCCGAAGATAGCTGGCAAACAGCCGATCCCGGTCGAAGTGGTGGCAGGCAAGACCTATTGGTGGTGCGCGTGCGGCCAGTCGAAGAAACAGCCTTTTTGCGACGGTAGCCACAAGGGCACGGCCTTCGAGCCGATCGGCTGGAAGGCGGAAAAGTCCGGCAACGCGTTTTTCTGTGCCTGCAAGCGCACAAGCAAGTCGCCGCTATGCGACGGCTCGCATAACGCCCTGTAGGCCGCGCGCTTACTCGATTTTTGCCAGATCATCCCAGTAATCAGTGGGGGGGACGCCTTCCATCATGTCGCTGACCATCTGCACGAAGCCGACATTGAAGTAAGAGCGACACTGGGCCCATAGATTCCGGGCGCGCTCGGTGCCCAGTACAAAATAGATGACGCCGCGATAGGATTCCCAGGCTTCCTTGTCCATGGCGCCGCTCTTGTATTGGAGCCACTCAAATTCGCGGGCGCGCATCTGGCCAATCATCCAGAAGATCAGTCTGGTTTTCTCTTCAAAACTGGGCGTTTCCGTCTGGGAGAAAATGCGTCCCAGATCAGGATGCTCGACGAATTTGTAGACGCCGTTCTGGTCGTTCGACAATTGAGCCTGCCGCGATTCAGAGCGCAGCAGCGCGGTGCCCTGCCGGACCTGAATGGCGAGATAAATAAGTGTCGCGACGACTGCGACGACGCCAACGATTTGGGCCGCGTAGGCGATCTGTTCGAGCATGGTGATGTTTCCCCTGAGTATCGTCCGGACCTTGCAGGATTCCTGCTGGCTTTGCCAAGCCTTGGCGCGATCCGTGGGTTTTGCCAGCAGGCCCGGTGGCGCCCCAGACTTGACCCCGGCGCAGGCGCGTCTATGCCGTGCAGGCTCAATTCCAAACGGCTGGACCCCTTATGGCTGACCTTCTGCTCGAGATCTTTTGCGAGGAAATCCCTGCACGCATGCAGGCCAAGGCCGAGGCCGATCTCGGCAAGGCGCTGGGCGATGCGCTGAAAGGGGCGGGCCTTGCCTTTGATACGCTGGAGACGGCCAGCGGGCCGCGCCGCCTGTCGGTGAACGTGACGGGCCTGCCGGTCAAATCGGCGGATGTCTCGGAAGAGCGCAAGGGGCCGAAGGTCGGCTCGAAGGACACAGCCATTGAGGGCTTCCTGAAAGGGGCGGGGCTTTCCTCCATTGATCAGGCTGAAATACGCACCGACCCGAAGAAAGGCGACTTCTATGTCGCCATGCTGGACAAGCCGGGCCGGATGACCGCCGACGTGGTGGCTGATGCCGTGCCGGCGATCATTCGCGGGTTTCATTGGCCAAAGAGCATGCGCTGGGGCACCGGCGAGCTGCGCTGGGTGCGTCCGCTGCAGCGGATTCTCTGCGTTCTGGATGGCAAAATTGTGCCGTTCGAGGTCGATGGGCTGGCCAGCGGCAACCAGACCGAGGGCCACCGTGTGCATGGGCGCGGGCCGTTCACCGTGACGGGCTGGGCCAATTACGAAAAACAACTCGAAGGCAAGGGCCATGTGCGCCTCACGCGCGATGCGCGGCGCGATGTAATTGCCAAGGGCATTGCGGACGTGTGCGCCAAGGCGGGGCTGGCATGGGTCGACGACCCCGGCCTGCTGGAAGAGGTGACCGGCCTGGCCGAATGGCCGGTGGTCATTCTGGGCGATATGGACCCGGCCTTCCTGGAATTGCCGCCGGAAGTGATCACGCTGTCGATGCGCACGCACCAGAAATACTTCGCCGTGAATGACAAGAAGACCGGCAAGCTGGCACCGCATTTCATCGTGGTCGCCAATATTGACGCGTCTGATGGTGGTAAACAGATCGCGGCGGGCAATGCGCGGGTCCTGTCGGCGCGGCTGGATGATGGCCGGTTCTTCTGGGACAAGGACAAGGCGACGCCGCTGGACGAGATGGCCAAGAAGCTCTCGACGATTGCGTTCAAGGACGAGCTGGGCAGCCTTGGCGACAAGGTGGAGCGCGTGGCGGCACTGGCGCGCGAACTGGCGCCTGCCGTGGGCGCTGACCCCGATCTCGCCGAACGTGCGGCACGCCTCGCCAAGGCAGACCTCGTGTCGGAAATGGTTGGCGAATTCCCGGAACTGCAGGGCGTGATGGGGCGGTATTATGCGCTGGAGGCGGGTGAGCCCGCTGCGGTCGCCGATGCAATCCGCGACCATTACAAGCCGCAGGGGCCGTCAGACGCCGTGCCGACCGACCCGGTGGCGATTGCCGTGGCGCTGGCCGACAAGCTGGACACGCTGGTCGGCTTCTGGGCGATTGACGAGAAGCCGACAGGGTCGAAAGA
>NZ_JBBKXE010000088.1:0-4006 GCF_037969335.1 Hyphomonas sp.
CGCCGCCTGTTCTACCGGCCGGACCGCACCCAGCCACCGGAAACCCGCCTGCCGAAAGTCCCGTTACGCCACGATGACGGCTGGTGCGATGCCCCCGGCGACCCGCTCTACAATCGTCCGGTCGCCCTGCCCTACCCGGCATCTGCCGAAAAACTCTGGCGCGCCGACCATGTCTACAACCTGATTGTGGAACTCGGTTACAATGACGATCCGGTCGTCCCGGGCCGCGGCAGCGCGATTTTCCTGCATCTCGCCCGCGAAGACTACAAGCCGACCGAAGGCTGCGTCGCCCTCGCCGAGCCGGACCTGCGCACAGTGCTCCGCTTCCTGACGCCGGAATCGCACATCGAAATCGCGCTCTAGCGCGCGCCGAACAGAGCTGTCCCGATCCGCACATGCGTCGCGCCAAAACGTGCGGCCAGCGCATAGTCCCCACTCATGCCCATGGACAGGCCGGTCAGGCCATGCCGCCGGGCGAGCTTCGCCAGCAGCGCAAAATGCGGCCCGGCCGGCTCATCGACCGGCGGAATGCACATCAGGCCCTGCACATCGAGCCCGCATTCCTCGACCGCCACCTTCAACAGGTCCGCCAGCCCGTCCGGCGTGACGCCCGCCTTTTGCGGCTCCTCGCCCGTATTCACCTGGATGAATATTCCCGGCGCACGGCCAACCTTTTCCACGGCCTTTGCCAAGGCCCGCGCCAGTTTTTCCCGGTCCAGCGTCTCGATCACGTCGAACAGGGCGACCGCATCATCCGCCTTGTTGGTCTGCAGTGGTCCGATCAAGCGCAATTCGAGATCAGGGTAGAGCGCGCGCCGCTCGGCCCAATGCGCCTGCGCCTCCTGCACGCGGTTTTCGCCGAACACCCGTTGGCCAGCGGCCAGCATCGCGTCGATCTTCTCATCGGGTTGTGTTTTCGACACGGCGACAAGGTATGGCGGCGGGCTCGCGGCCTGCGCCAGCTCTGCCAGAATGTCGTCGCGCCGCTTGGCAAGGGATATGGAAGCCGTATCAGTCATGATGATGACGTTGAAACGCCAATCCTCGCCAAAGCGCAAGCTTCTGGCCGCCGCCCGCGCGGCTTCGGCGCACCTGCCGCACGGGATTCCGCCCGTCCTGTTCCTGACAGATCCCGCCCGCACGCCTGATCCCGTCCGGACAGCTGGATCACTGCCGCCCGGCTGGGGCGTCATTTATCGCCATTTCGGCGCGCCGGATGCCGCGATGATTGCGGCAGACCTGGCTGACGTCTGCCGGGCCCGAAAGCTGCGCCTGCTCATCTCCGCCGATCCGGCTCTGGCCATGGCGCTCGGCGCGGCGGGCGTTCACTGGCCGCATGCCCGTCTCACTGCATCCCGGAAGTGGCGCGGCGCGTTCCCGGTGATGACGGCCAGCGCCCATTCGCCCGCCGAACTGCGCGCGATCGCGCACTATCCGATTGATGCCGCCCTCATCTCAGCCGTGTTTCCGTCGAACAGCCCGTCAGCTGGAACGCCCCTCGGCCCGCTGAAACTCCGGCAACTCACGCGGATAGCCCCCTGCCCGGTCTTCGCCCTTGGCGGGGTGACGGCGCGCAATGCCAGTCGCGTTGCACCGTTGGCCGGCATCGCGGGCGTCGACTCGCTCGCGGCCGCGTTCGATACGACAAGCTAGGTCAGCCACCTTCTGCGGGCGTACCGAACACGGCGATCATCAGGCCCAGCACTGTCAGCACGGTAAACAGCAATACTTTTCGCCATTGTCCGCCTGCCTTATGCGCCGAAACGGCAGCGATGGCCGACTGGATCGCGTAATAGGTCGCGAAGGCGCGGGACGCGAAGGAAATGATCTCGAACAGGTGGATCGTCCATGTCAGGGCCAACCCGATTCCGACAAGCAGGGCATAGGCCTGCCGCTCGGTGACGCGCCCTCCGGTCAGTTCCGCAACCAGTCCGCCCGATCCGCTCGTGTCGGCAATTGCCGCGCTGAACTGCGCCGTGAGGGCCGCCGCGACCAGCAGCAATGGCAGGATCGGCGCCACCACGCGCATCATGTCGATGATGGCCGTCTCCTGCAGATGCAGCTCGTTGCCCTGGAACACATACGCCACCAGCCCGATATAGATCATGTAGATGGCCGAAGAGAGCAGCTGCGCGATGCGCATCGACCGGATCCGCGTCGGCGCATCATAGGTGCTGCCGAGATAGCGCGATGTCTCGAACCCCTGCACGGTGACGATCAATCCGAAGCCCAGCGCGATCCCGGCCCAGCCCGTCGCTTTTGGTGCCAGCAGGACCAGCTTGTCCGCACCCGCCTCCTTGCCGAAATAGATCGCAAGCCCGACCAGCAAGCCAAGGATGATGGCAAGTTTCACACTGACGGAAACCTGCTCCATCCGCTCCAGGGCGCGAAAGCCTTTCAGCCAGCCGACCACCAGGATCAGCACGAACACGGCGCTGGTCAGCCCTCGCGCATGCAGTGAGTCGTCCCACGGCGTGAGGCTCACCCCGAAGGCACCAAACAGGTTGAGATAATAGGCCACCGAGATGACATAAGCGAAGGCCAGCACCCACGAACCGGCCATCTCGAGGCGACCGACCAGGGGCCCCGGATCGGTGTCCCGCTCCCCGCGCATCTGGATATTGTGCCGGATTGCCGCGCCGAACAGGTAGGCGCCGACACACAGGGCCAGCATCGCGAGCGGTGCATACTTGCCATACGAGAAATCGAGAATGGGTCCGAGGACGAGGAACCCGCTGCCGATGATCGACGCGAGCGGCGTCATCGTCGCGCGCCAGGTCTTTATCCCCGCCACGCGCGGCACCAGCAGGAAAACACCCGCGGCAAGCGTGACAATCAGGATCAGGCCATTCAGGAACACGGCAACAGGACTTCAACTCCCGGAAGGCGGGCGCGAATCCGGTGGCGCGCCGTTACAGGGTAACGCCTAACCTGCATGAAAAGCCCGGCGCAAGGTCGAATCCTCGCGTCGCGATCAGTTGGCTGTTTCAAAAAAAGGAAAAATCAGAACTTGAATGCCGACTTGAGCCGGATACCGGTCTCGAGCTGGCTGTCTTCCCACTTGGACGTATCGTCCAGGCGTTCTGCGCCCAGGCTGACTTCACCGCCGACGGAGAAACGCGGCGTAACGCGGAACGTCGCGCCTGCCTGCATCTGCTCACGTGGAAGCGGCGACGAGCTTGGCCGGGTCAGCATGTCGAGGTTCAGCTGCCAGCGGGCATTGCCACCGAACTGGACGGAGAAATCATCCGTTGGCTCGGGCTGCCATACGGGCTTGGTATCCGCCGGCTTGGGCTGGGCAAACTGGCGGTACCAATCGGCCTCGGCTACCTTGCTTTCAGAAAGGGAGGGTGCCTGAACCGTGAGAACATTGTCAGGCACAACCGGATCAGCCATCGCCGGCAAAGCCAGCATGGCTGAAATCAGAGTGACTGAAAGGATCAAACGCGGTTTCATTTCCTACACCTTCTCGCAAAAGAATAGTCATCCCGGCCAGTTAAGAGAAGATTAACATTCGGAGAGGGGGCCAAATTAAAGCGATAGTGTGATTTCTAACACAATACCGTCGGCAGAATCCCGATTTGGAGGCAGTGGAACCAGCCCAACTCGCCTGTAGCGGACTGTCTGGCTGCGATAGCCCCCGGCAATCCGCACGCCTTCGCGCAATTCCTTCGCGGCGCCGAGGCTCCAGGATTCGCTTTCGAGGCCCGTCAGGTCATCGCTGGCCTCGCCATAGTCCAGCCCAAAATCGAGCGAAAAGGCCCGTTTGGTCGCGCCGATCGTCCACGCCGAATAGTCGCCCTGACCGGCCTCCACGCCACTATTGCTGCCCAGGAAGCTCGCGCCTATCGTCAGCGTGTCGAATTCTGCCGATGCCCCCGCAGACCAGGTTTCGACTGTTCCATAATTATCTGGCGTGATCTCGGAGCTCACATCGGCGCGGCAGTAGGCCAGCGCCGCCAGCAGCCTCACGCCGCGCTCGCGCAACTTGCGCGAAACATTGACC
>NZ_JBBKXE010000089.1:0-7130 GCF_037969335.1 Hyphomonas sp.
TTCCCCCACCGTCGTGAACCGCCGCTTCACCCCGCCGAACCCCGCCAGCGATGCCCTGACCTGGTCGTCCGTTGCGCCCAGTTCCAGCGCCACGGTGATCGCCGCCAGGGCGTTCTGTACATTGTGCTCACCCGCCATGGGCAGCGTCAGGTCCTTGATCACGCGCGGCGTGGCAGAACCCGGGCGCCGCAATGCGACATCGAAATGCGCGCCATCAAGGTCGGTCGTCAGGTTCACCGCCCGCACATCGGCCTGCCGGTTGAAGCCATAGCTGATCCGCCGCCGGTCGGTGACCCGCGCGGCCAGGTCCTGCACTTCTGGATGGTCGGTGCAGAGCACGGCGAAGCCGTAGAAGGGCAGGTTTTCCACAAAAGTATCAAAGGCTTCGCGCAGCTTATCCATGGAGCCGTAATGGTCCATGTGCTCCGGGTCGATATTCGTCACGATGGCGCAAGTCGGGTGCAGCTTGGCAAACGTCCCGTCGCTTTCGTCGCTTTCAACGACCATCCAGTCGCTCTCGCCCGCCTTGTAGTTCGACCCATAGGCATGGATGATCCCGCCAGTGATCACCGTCGGATCGATGCCGCAGCCGTCCAGCAGGCACGCCACCATGCTGGTCGTCGTCGTCTTGCCATGGGTGCCGGCCACGCAAACCGTGTATTTGAGGCGCGTGATCTCGGCCAGCATGTTCGCCCGGCGCACAACCGGAATGCCTGCCGCCCGCGCCGCCAGCACTTCAGGATTGTCCTTCCTGATTGCTGAGGAAATGATCACCGTGCCCGCGCCCTTCACGTTCTCGCCTCGATGGCCGATGAAGATGTTGGCCCCCTTCTCCCGCAGGCGCTGCACATTGGCGCTGTCGGATATGTCCGAACCCTGGACCTGATAGCCCATGGTCAGCATCACATCGGCAATGCCCGACATGCCGATACCGCCAATGCCGACGATATGTGCAGGGCCGAGGTCGAAAGGGGTGGGTGAAGTCATGATTGAGTCTCCAGATCAGTGCAGCGATGTAGCCGAATCCGGCCCGGCTTCATAGCTCCGCGACACGTTCGGCCATGTCGGCGAGATCGCTCGCGGCGTTGACCTTGCCGACCGACCTGGCCGCCGCCGCGCGCTGGCGCAGGTCGTCACCATGCTCCAGGCGCACCGCAATCAGGCTGCCAAGGAGTTTCGGATAGAGATTGCTCTCGAGGATCACATCGGCCGCATCGACATCCGTAAGCGCCTCGGCGTTTGCTGACTGGTGGTCATCCATGGCAATCGCCAGCGGAATCAGGATCGAAGGCCGCCCGACAACCGCCAGTTCGCTCACCGTGCCGGCGCCTGACCGGGCCACGACAAGGTGCGCCGACGCGAGGCGTTCCGGCATGTCAGCAAAAAAGGGCGCAAGGTCAGCATCGACCTGCGCGCGCCGGTAGATGTTGCGCACGCCCTCCATTTGCTCCTCCCGCACCTGCTGCACCACTTTCAGGCGTCCGCGCAACGACGCCGGGAAATAGTTGGCAATCGCCAGTGGAACCGTATCGCCGATTATGCTTGAGCCCTGACTGCCACCGGTGACGAACAGGACCAGTTTACCGTCGGTGGGCGGGTATGGCGCGTCGCGCATCGCGACGATCGGTGCGCGCACCGGATTGCCGATCGGCATGTGGGCCGCGCCAGACGGCAGGAAGTCGAGCCGGTTGAATCCGCTGGCCACCAGTTTGGCATGCTGGGCGAACTGTCGGTTCACCCGCCCCAGCACCGCATTCTGCTCATGAATGATGATCGGCACCTTGCGCTTTTTCGCAGCAGCCAGTGCAGGATACGCCGGATAGCCGCCAAAGCCCGCCACAAGCGCAGGCTTCGTCTGATCGATCAGGCGCACGGCCCGGTTGATACCTGATTTGATCTTCAGCGCCGCCGCCGGAAGGGTCCACGGCTTGCGAAAGTTCGGCGACGCCGCCCTCACCTCTTCCTTCCACTCGGCTGGAAAGTCGCTGGCATAGCGCAGGCCGCGAGAATCGGAGATCAATCCCACAGTCCAACCGCGCGCATGCATTTCATCGGCAAAGGCGCGCGCCGGGAACATATGCCCGCCGGTGCCACCTGCCGCAATTATCACCAGTTTTCCGGTGTTTACGTCACCCATACCTGCCTCTTGTGCGCGTACCTTGTCCGCGCACAAGGGCCAGTGCAAGCCCGAGTGTCAATGCTGTGCCGATCATTGACGAGCCGCCATATGATACAAAAGGCAGTGTCATCCCTTTTGGCGGGATAAGGGCCACGTTGACAGCGATGTTGATGGCAGCCTGAAGCCCGAACAGAGCGAATAATCCGGCCGCTGCCGCCCGGGCATAACCGTCGTCCAGCCGCGCCGCTGCGCGGAAGCCGCGAAGCACCATCAACGTGAAAACGGCCAGCAGGACAATCGCAGCCACGAGCCCGAATTCCTCGACCATTACGGAGAAGATGAAATCGGTGTGCGCGTCCGGCAGGCTCGCCTTGACCTGGCCCTCCCCCGGCCCGACGCCGAACAGGCCGCCACGCCCGATGGCTTCGGCTGCCTTGTCGATCTGATAGGTGTCATAAGCCGATGGGTCGACGAAACTGTTCACGCGCGCACGCACGTGCGGCAACAGCGCGTACAGCAGGCCCGCAAGTGACACGCCGCCACCCGCAAACGCAGCTGCCCATTTCCAGGGCAGCCCGCTGATGAAGAACGTGATGACGAAAGCCGCCGTCAACAGCGCCGCCTGCCCGACGTCCGGCTGCAGCAGCAGCAATCCCAGCGTCACCGCATAGAACACGAACGCAATCACCGCCCACGGGCCGCTCGGATAGGTCTCCCGCTGGGCCAGCAGCCAGCCGCTCAGCACGATCAGCGCCGGCTTGACCATCTCGCTCGGCTGGAGCGAAAAGCCCGCAATGCGCAGCCAGCGCTGGGCGCCCTTGGCCTCGTACCCGAACACTAGGATCCACACCATCAGCGCCAATGCCGTGAAGAATACCAGCGTCGCCAGGCGCCGCGCCCATGTCTGGTCGAGCATGCTGACGCCGACAAGGATCACGGCCGCTGCCGCCGCAAAGACCGCGTGCCGCATGACAAAGAAATATTCGTTCTCGTAGCCGATGCGGATTGCCGCCGTCGGGCCTGCCGCCAGTGACATCAACAAGCCGATGGCGATCAGGAAAAACGCCCCCCCCATCAGCCCCCAGTCCACCGTGCGCCGCCATTCGGTCAGCCACGACGTGTCGGACCGGGCAAACTGCAAGGCGGTCGGTGCTGGGTTCAAGCCGTCACCCTGATCTCGTTCGGCATCATTGCCTGGACAATCGAGCGAAAGACATCGCCGCGATGTTCGAAGTCCTGGAACTGGTCAAAACTCGCGCAGGCGGGCGACAGCAGAACGATGGGAGCATCTTCGCCTGCGGCTCTCGCATCGCGTAGCGCCGCCTCGACGGCCTTTTCCAGCGTCCCGCATTTCTGCAGGGCAACCTTCCCCTTCAGCGTCGCAGCAAAGGCGTTTTCGGCTTCGCCGATTAGGTAGGCTTTCGCTACATTCGGGAACAGGGATTCCAGCGGCTCGATCCCGTCGGCTTTCGCTACACCGCCAGCGATCCAGTAGACATTCTTGAACGCCCTCAGCGCCTGTTCGGCGGCTTGGGCATTGGTCGCCTTGGAATCATTTATGAAGCGCACACCGTCCACTTCACCGACGGTTTCCAGCCGGTGCGGCAGGCCCGGGAAAGTCTTGAGCCCCGCCATGATAACGTGCTGCTCGATGCCCAGCGCCCGGCAGGCTGCATAGGCCGCAGCCGCATTCTGGTGATTGTGCTTGCCGGGCAAGGAGGGACACTCGCCCAGGTTGCCGATCAGCTCGGCCTTGCCGGACTGGTTGTCATAAAGACGGCCATCAATCGCGCTGACGCCGCGGCCCAGCGTATAAGTCGAGGACGCATGCACGACACGGCCCGGGCCATGCCCCGCGAGGCCGATCGCAATCGACTGCGTGATGACATCGTCGAAGCCAACAATGGCGACATCGCCCTTCTGCTGGTTCTGGAAGATACGCATCTTGGCGGCCTGATAGCCTTCCATGCCGCCATGACGCTCGAGATGGTCCGGGCTCATGTTCAGCAGCACGGCAACGTCGCAGTGCAGGCTCTTCACCAGGTCCAGCTGGTAGGACGACAGCTCCAGCACATAGACCGCATTGGCGTGCAGGGCGGCAAGGTCGAGAACGCCCGTGCCGATAGTGCCGCCGATGCGCGCATCGCGGCCAGCCTGCTTCAGGATGTGCCCGATCAGCGCCGTCGTGGTCGATTTCCCGTTGGTTCCGGTAATGCCGATAATCTTCGGACGGCCACGTTCCGGCAGCGACTGCACGGCCCGCGCGAAAAGTTCCATGTCGCCAACAACAGGCACGCCGGTCATCTCGGCCATGCGCACGATCCGGTGCGGTTGCGGGAACTTGTAGGGAATGCCCGGCGACAGCACCAGCGCGGCAAAGGTCTGCCAGTCGCGCTTGTTGATGTCGGACAGCGTCATGCCGGCGGCTTCGGCCTTGTTGCGTATGTCCTCATTATCGTCCCACGCATGCACGCGTGCGCCGCCAGCCTTCAGCGCTTTTGCTGCGCTGAGGCCTGTCCGGCCAAGGCCAAACACGGCGACATCTCGTCCTGCGTATTCCGTAATGGGGATCATGGGTTGCGGTTACCTCAGCTTCAAAGTTGCGAGGCCCGCGAGGGCGAACAGGACAGACAGGATCCAGAAGCGTGCGACGACGCGCGTTTCAGGCCAGTTCTTTTTCTGGAAGTGATGGTGCAGCGGCGCCATCAGGAAGATGCGCTTGCCTTCACCGGTCAGGCGTTTGGTGATCTTGAACCAGCCGACCTGCAGCATCACCGACAAGGCTTCGATGACGAACAGGCCGCCAATGACGACCAGCGCAAACTCGTGCTTGGTCGCGACAGCCACGATTCCCAGCATGCCGCCAAGCCCGAGCGAACCGGTATCGCCCATGAACACTTTGGCCGGATAGGCATTGAACCAGAGGAAGCCCATGCCGGCGCCGATCATCGCGCCCAGCAGGACGGCAATCTCGCCGGCGCCCGGCGCGAACTGGATGCCGAGATATTCAGCAAAGACAAAGTTACCTGTGAGGTAGGCGATCATCGCGTAGGCGGCGGCGGCAAAAGTCATCGGCACGATCGCCAGTCCGTCGAGGCCGTCGGTGAAGTTCACCGCAGTGGCGCTGCCGACGACGACGATCATGCCGAACAGGATGAAGAAGCCGCCCAGCGGCAGGAAATAATTGTTCACGAACGGCACCGCAACGCCGCCCGAAAAGGCCGGGTCAGCCGGCTTCACCGAAGTGGTCGGCGCAAGGTTGGCAATCTGTTCGGCCAGGCCGTTCAGCGGGCCCCACTCGGCATGTCCGGCGGGTGTGTGCGCGCCGTGCAGGCCCATAACGAATGCACAGGCGACAGCCGCAATGCCGAAGCCGATCAGAAGGCGGGCCCGCGCGGACACGCCTTCGGCGCTCTCCTTGGTCACTTTGGCATAATCGTCGAGAAATCCGAGCAGCGCGTATGACAGCGTCACGAACAGCACGACCCAGACATAAGGATTGGTGAGATTGCCCCAGAGCAGCACGCCGACCAGCAGGCCGATCCAGATCAGGATGCCGCCCATCGTGGGCGTGCCCTGCTTCGACATCTGCGCTTCCAGCGACAGGTCACGGATCGGCTGACCCTTGCCCTGCCGGGCCCGGAGCATGTTGATGATCACGTCACCAAACACCACTGTCACCAGGAACGCCGTCACAACGGCTGCGCCGGCGCGGAAGGTGATATAGTTCAGTAGGTTGAAGAAACCGCTATCCGCGGCCAGCCATTCGTACAGCATCACCTGACCTCTGCAGCGTCTTCGTCGCTGCTATCCATCTTGCCCAAACCAGCCGCTGCACTTCTTTGGCGCAAGCGGTCTGCAATAAGTCCCATTCCGGAGGCATTCGACCCTTTGAGCAATAGCACGTCGCCATCTCTCACTGCGTTTAGCAGTGCATTCCACAGCTCATCCGCCTTGGGTGCCCATACCTGTTGCAGGCTGGGCGGAAGCGCCTCTGCGAGGTGAGTCATTTTGTCACCCGCGAGGAAGACGCCTTCTGCTCCACTCGCGACAACATCCGGCGCAAGTCCGGCATGCTCGCGCGCTGACTCTTCGCCGATTTCCAGCATCTCGCCGAGCGCCACGAGGCGGCGGCCGCCCGAACGCTGCGCCAGCGCCGAGAGGGCGGCGCGCATGCTGGCCGGGTTGGCATTGTAGGCATCGTCAACCAGCGTGAACTGGCCACCTTGCGGCAGGGCGATCTGCTCTACCGTGCCGCGTCCCGGCGGCGGTGAATAGCCGGACAGGGCTTCAGCACAATCGGCAACCGAGCGGCCCGTCTGGCTTGCCGCCAGCAACGCAGCCGCCGCATTGAGCGCCCAATGCTTGCCGACGGCGGCGATTTCCAGTTCCGCACGCTGACCGATCACGTCCACGCTGATGCGGCTGGTCAGGCCATTGGTTTCATATCCCGTCACCCGCGCAGTGGCGTCTTCCGCCGTGCCGAAGGTTTCGAGGTTTCCCGTCGGGCAGAGCTCACGCGCCCGCGCCGACAGCTGGTCGAGGAAGGCGTCATCGGCTGGCAGGATGAACGTACCACCCGCTTCCATGCCAGCGAAAATATCCGCCTTTTCATTGGCCACGGCTTCGAGGCTGCCGAGTCCTTCGAGGTGCGCGCCGGCAATGCAGGTCACGATGCCGACATGCGGTCGCACCATATGGCTGCGCGGCGCAATCTCGCCCGGCGTCGACATGCCGATCTCGAAGACCGCGCGCTCGGTCGATTCCGGCATCCGCGCCAGCGTCAGCGGCACGCCCCAGTGATTGTTGAAACTCTTGACGTTCCAGTGCGCCGGGCCAGCGGCGCGATAGATCCGCGCCAGCATTTCCTTGACGCTGGTCTTGCCCACGCTGCCGGTCACCGCCGTGCGGATCGCGCCGGACCGGGCCCGCGCCGCGATCCCCATCATTTCCAGCGCCACCAGCACATCGTCGACCATTATGGTCGGACCGCCCGTGACGGGTTTCGACA